>JAEUIL010000039.1 GCA_016794255.1 Planctomycetaceae bacterium
CTCGGCCACGCTCTTACCGGCCTGCGTCACCGGCGTGACCGGTTTCGTGCCTTCGCCGACGAGCCGGTACACCCGCCCCTTCGTATGGTTGCGGTTCGGGTCCCGCTGGCTGTACTGCATGTGGCCGATGAGCGGGTTGGCCCAATCGCCAAACCACAACGCGCCGTCCGGGCCGATCTGCGGATCGACGGGGCGAAAGTGCTTGTCGGTGCTCTTGAGCAAATCGAACGGCGTCTTCGGATCGTTGGGATCGTGGCGGACACGCGTTCCCTTGTAGCCCGCGCCGTCGTCGGCGATTGTCCAGCGGGGAATGCCATTCATGTTGATCACGCAGGCATAGATGAACTGCTTTTGCACGTCGTCGGGAAAGTGTCGCGAGACGAGATACTCGCTGCCGACCACGGGACGCATCCCTTCGGTCGGAAACACCGGGTTGAGACCCTTGCGGCCGGTGAACTGTTGGCCCGAGAGTGGCGTGTCCCAGTGTTGATTGGCACCGGTGCCGTCGCCGCAGATGCCTTGGCCCCATTCGTTGAACACGTAGCACCACGGGTTGCCGTAGCCGGGCGTGTTGAAGTGGCGAATCTTCCACGTGCGGGGATCGAGCACATACGCGCCCGAGGAACCAAAGTTGCGGAAGGGGCCCCACGGCGTCTCGACGGCGGTGCTCATCGCGACACCTTCGAGCATGTGTACCAACCCGCTGGGACCGGCCTCGAACGCGCCGACGGTGTGGTGCGTGTCTTCGGTCGCCCAACCGTCGAGCACATGCACGACCTCGTCGGCTTGGTCGTCGCCGTTGTTGTCCTTGAGCCACAGCAGCCGCGGTTGATCGACGACCAGCACGCCGCCGTTAAAGAACTCGAAGCCGGTGGGGCAGTGCAGCTTGTCATAGAACACGGTGCTCTTGTCGGCCGAGCCGTCGCCGTCGGTATCTTCGAGAATCACGAGCTTGTCGCTCGGCCGCGGATCGCCGGGCCGCCACTGCGGATAGCTGGGCATGGTCGACATCCACAGCCGGCCTTTGTTGTCGAACGTCATTTGCACCGGCTTGGCGATCTCGGGGAAGCGCTTCTCGTCGGCGAAGAGTTTGAGTGCAAAGCCCGGGGGCATCGTGCAGCTGGCGATGAGTTGGTCGGGGGGCTGGATGATCGGGCCGCCCTCGGCGTTCTCGCTGTACTTCTGTCGCGGTTCGCCGAAACGGGTCTGCGGCACAAACAGCTCGCCGGTCTTTGAGTCATCCGGCTGAGCGGCGACCGGCCGCTTGTTGGCGATGTCCCAGACGTAGCGATCGCGCACGGCGACCATGTTGCGCAGCTTGTTGTATTCCTTCGGGAACGTTTCGAGATCCCAGGTGCGACGACCGCCGTAGACGTACCAGCCGTTGACCATGCGATGGTCTTGCAGATGGTGCCACGACTTGTCGTTGATCGCGGCGCGGAGCTTGTCGAACTGGCCCAGGTCGACATCGGCCGTTTGCGGATCGCCGAAGAGCGCTTGATCGAGCAACTTGGCCAGCGTGCGATCACCGGCCTCGTTCAGATGCACGCCGTTGATCGTGAGTTGTCGGCCTGGGTCGGCGTTCATCGCGGCGAGCGTCGCGCCATACACGTCGACAAACGCCAAGTTCCGTTTCGTGGCGACGGCGCGGATCGCGTCGCTGTACAGTTGCAGTTGCTTGTTCTCGGTCACGCCGTCGGGCAACAGCGGATCGCCGGTCGATTCAAACCCGATCGGCGAGACGAGCATGAATCGCAACGGTTTGCCATCCTGCCGAGCGTATTTCGTGGCGTACTCGTTGATGAAACTCTCGTAGTCGGTCTTGAACTTCTCGACCGCCAGCGGACCGGCGAACGACTCGTTGAAGCCGAAGAAACAGATGAACGTCTGCGGGGCAAAGACCGCCAGGGGATCGTCGATCTTCGTATAGTCGTTGGCACGCTGACGATTGGCGACCTCGTCGGCCGCGCGGGCGAAGTTACGCACGACGAGTTCGAGCTGCGGGTAACGCAGGTGCAACATCGTTTCCCAATGACCGAAGAGGTTCATGCGCTCGGCGGTGGAGTTCCCCACCAGCGCGATGCGTTCCCCTTTGTTGAGCGTGAACGGCAGCTTGGTCGCGGCGACGTTGGCAGCCCCGGCCGGCGCGGCTTGCGACGAACTGTTGGCCGGCGGTGCGGCATTGCCCCCGGGCAGCGTTTTGCCGAGTTGATGATCTTCGACCTTGAGCCCCTTGCGATACGTTTTGAAGCCGTACATCGTCGGCTGATACGGATCGACGTAATCGACGTTGGCCGCGGCGGGAACGTCGAGCCCCAGGCCCCAATAGACGCCGTTGACCACCAAGCGGCGCAGGCCCGGGCTTTGCAAGTCGGTCGCGGCTCCCATCGTGGTGCAGAGCACTTTGCTCGTCTTGCCATTGGCATGCTGATGCTCGCGGGTCCACACGACCGGCATCATCGGGTCGTTCACGCCCTGCTCGGCTTTGTCGGTCGAACGCTTCTTCTTGTAGTCGGCCAGCGCGTCGCCGGGCTGCATCCCTTTGAGCACCGCGCCGCGCATCAGAATCTTGGCGTCGGCGGGCGGATGAGCTTCGTACACATCCGAGTCGGCGAAGACATCTTTCACGCCGCGGAGCAACACGTGGTTCTCGGCACCCGGCTCGACCACGCCGCGCGTCGCTTCCCGCTTGTGCGAACCCCAGTGGCTCACCCAGCGCTCGCCGAGCACATTCTTGCCGAAGTCGTTGTACTTGGCATAGTCACCTTTGATGCTGTTGAAGGCGTGCGTGCTCGTCCGCAGACCGATGATCGGAATACCGCGTTCGACCGCAGCCTCGAACCGCTTCAAGATCGCATCGGGCCAACGACGAAAGCGGAGCAGCATCACGATCGCATCGGCCGAGTCGAGCGCCTCGGGATGCGACAGGCTATCGGCCTTGTCGGGATTGATCGTGCCATCAGCGTCGACCGAGAACAGCACGGTGCATTTGAAGCCGTGTCGCTGGCTGAGAATTTTGGCCAGCATCGGCAAGCCTTCCTCGGAGCGATACTCTTCATCGCCAGCGAGCAGCACGACATGCTTGCCACCCCCCGGGCCGGTCTTCGGTTCATAGGTAATATAGTCCGCCGCGGTCACAGAACTGACCGACGACACGAGCAGCGCCAACAGCGCGAGCAGAGTCTGTTTCATAAGCGTGATCAAAAAGAAAACAGGCGGGAAATGCGGCGAGGGGAAATGGCTTCACCCCCGGTTGGAGACGCTCCACTGTACTCAGCGGCGACGCCCATCGCGAGAGGGTGCCGGATGCCGGAACATGCATAAATGTGAATTCATTTCACGGCAAACAACGAGCGGGAGGCGTGAGCCTCCCGATGGGTTTTGCAGCACGGTTCGCCCTGCAAGCACGAGCAACCGCGAATGACATCGTTCGGCGCGCACGCTTATCGGGAGGCTCACGCCTCCCGCTCGTTGTTGCTCGCGGACTTACTTCTGTGTGATGCGACCAAGCCACGCGGCGGCGGGTTGCACCCAGGTGTCGATATTCGCTCCTGCCACCGGTCGCAAGCCGTAGCCATGACCGCCGACTTGATAGACATGCAACTCGGCGGGAATCTTCAGCCGTTTGAGCGCCGCATAGAAATAGACCGGCCCGAGCGAGGTGAGGCCGTCGTCGTGCGTGTGCAGCAGAAACGTCGGCGGCGTTTTCGCGGTGATGGTCACGAGCGGGTCGAGCTGCTCGGTCTTGGCGTCGTACAGATACGCCGGATAGCCGAGCAGCGCGAAGTCGGGCCGACAGGAGAGTTTGTCGGTGTCATCCAGCGCGGTATAAGCCGGTTGCTCGAAGCGCGTCGCCACGAGCGCGGCGAGATTGCCGCCGGCTGAGAAGCCACAGATACCGACGCGCGCCGGGTCGATGTTCAACTCGGCCGCTTGTTGCCGCACGAGCCGAATCGCGCGTTGCGCATCTTGCAACGGCCGTTCATAAGGGGGCAACGTCGACGTGTCCTTCGTGCGATAGCGCAGCACCAGGGCCGTGATCCCCAACTCATTGAGCCACGCCGCGGGCTCGGCCCCTTCTTTGTCGATCACGCAATAGCTGTAACCACCGCCGGGACACACGATCATCACCGCGCCGTTCTGTTTGTCCTTAGGTGGAGCGAACAGTTCGAGTTGCGGCTGCGTGATCGCTTTGATGCGCGTGGCGGGCGGATTCTCGGTCGCGCGGCGCGGCAACACCTCGCCCGGCGAACGGGTCGTTTCCCCCGGCGCGAGATCGGGCCAGACGTTGATCGTTCGTTGCGGCTCGGCGGCCGCGGCGACCGAGAACCAACTCGCGATCATGATTCCAAGTAGTTCACTGCTGCGCATGGTGCGATTCCTCGGTGGTTCAAACAACTAGCAGAATTGACCAGTCTTCCCAAGTTAAGTCTCAAATCGTCACACACTGATGTCTTCACATTACTTCGATGGGGCTCTCGTAGCGTGTTCTCATCGAATCATAACGGAATGCGATCACAACATCAAAGAATCAAATCGTCGTAGTACCGAACCGAGTTACCTCAAGAGCGACCATTGGTCTGCGCAGTTGATTTGTTTGAAATAGGATAAAACCCCGAATCAATCCTTGCGGTGCGGCCCCACCTAACTATAGTGGAGCGAGACCCTGGCTGATGTTTCTCTCGCAACTCGTCTGCCAGGATCGTGCTCGTGCCGTTGTCGTTTCGTTCGCGCGAATCTCGCGTCTCGCCGAACGAAGACTGTCTCGCGGACAGTTGCGTTTAATTCCCGCCTAGCGTGTTGAGGCTCTCTTCAGGCCGTTCAACGCGCCCGTATTCCCGTCAGAGGCTTACAGGAGAGATGCTATGCGCGCTTGGAATCTGTTGCGTTCGATAACTGGCTCGTTCGGTAATGGCAATGCCAAGCTCCGCGGCTGGCGACGTGCGCGACGGCGCTTGCACGTCGAAGCGCTCGAAGCGCGGCAGATGCTCGCCATCCTGTTTGTTGATGACAATTTCGCGAATCCAACCATTGGGCAAGATCCCGATGGTGCGGGGCCAGCGACCAATTTCGGCACCGATTCTTTTGCCACGATCCAGGGTGCGATCAATGCCGCGAGCGCGTCGGGCGATACGGTGTCTGTTTATGCGGGCAACTATCCCGAGAATCTTGTGATTCCGAGCAAGACGCTCACGCTGCAAGGAGCTCAGTCAGGCGTCGACGCACGCGGACGAATCGTCGGCTCGCCGAATCCGGCTACCGAATCGATCGTGGCTCCTGTAGCGGGTCGCGCCTTGGAGTTGCAGGGCAACCCCGGCGGTGTGATTGTCGATGGCTTTGCATTCATCGGCAGTCTGAATGGCGCGTCAGGTGTGATTGAATCGACCACT
>JAEUIL010000044.1 GCA_016794255.1 Planctomycetaceae bacterium
CTGATCTACAAGGACAAGCCGTTCAACAAGCCGGTGACGCAGTTCGGCAAGAGTGTGCCCGAGTTGCTCGAGCAGTTGAAAGAATACGAGTGGCGCACCCGGGCCCGCGCTCGCCGCGAGCTGCAAAGTCGCCCGCAGAACGAGGTGCTGACCGCGGCCAGCGAGTGGCTCAAGCAACAAAGTCCGAGCGACCCGGCGTATGACCGCTTGGCTTGCGAAGCGCTGTGGTTGCAGCAGCATTTTCATGCCGTCGAGCCCGCGCTGTTGCAACAAGTGCTGAAGGCCAAGACGCCCGAGGCCCGGGCCGCGGCGACGCGCGTGTTGTCCGACGAGCGCGAACGGCTCGAAGGTTCGTTCGAGTTGCTCAAGGTCGCGTCGCTCGATCCGCACCCGCGTGTGAGAACCGAAGCGGTGCGTGGTTTGAGTTTCACGGCGAGTGTCCCGGCGGCGGCAGCCGTGTTGGCGTCGCTCAAGGTCGAGCCCGCCGATTCGTATGTCACCTACACCGCCGAGGCCGCGTTGGGGGCGAATCTCAACGGCTGGCGCAGTGGGTACTTGAAAGGCGAACTCGCCAAGGATGACCCGACCGGCAAGAAAATGCTCGACGCCGTGATCGCGACCGACAAGAAGGGGGCGCAGATCCTGCCGTATCTGGCGATCTTGCTCGGCAAAGAGCAGCAGCCCGAGGAAGCGCGGAACAAAGCGATGCAAGCCTTGGCCGACATGAAGGGTGGCAACGCCGAAAGCGGCAAGCAGATTTTCCGCCGCAGCTGCATTGCCTGTCACAAGGTGTTCGGCGAAGGGGCCGACTTCGGGCCGGACATGCTCAAGGTCGGCACGCGGTTGAAGAAGTTCAAGATCGTCGAGTCGATCATCGATCCGAACGCCGAAGTCGACAAGAAGTATCTTTCGACGCAGATTCTGACCTCGGCCGGCAAGATCATCACGGGTCTGCTGGTGAGCGAGAACGATCGCGAGGTCGTGATCTTCGACGGCAAAGAGAAGAAGACGATCGCCGTATCGGACATCGAAGAGCGTCAGAAGCTCAAGCAGAGCAGCATGCCCGAGGGTTTGGCCGGCACGTTGTCGCCCGTCGAGTTCTTGGACGTGATCGCGTTCTTGGAATCGCTGAAGTAGCCTGCTCCATAAAGCCGCGACCGTTGGTCGCGCCGCAGCGGTGAGCAGCGCGAGGTTTGCGTGTGCGCCTTGAAGCGCGACCACCGGTCGCGGCTTTATGGAGTATCGCGATCCCGTGCGATCCGCGGTTTTCCAAGGAGATCGCGGCTCGCTTGCGGTTTCGCGCCTGCCGCATGAAGAGGATCGCAACGCGCGGTCATTCATGTTGTAACGCTTACGTTAATACGTGACTTTCGCCACGGGCAACTCGCGACGCAGACCTTCAACCGCGGTTCCCGACAAGCGTGTCTGTCGGACATTGAGGTCCCGTAGGCTCTTCAGTTGGGCCAACTTGGGAGCGCACCGATCGGTGATCTGCGTTTTCGCGATCAGTAGATTCGTGATCAATGGGCAGCCGGCTAGCAGATCGACAGTAGCGTCGGTAACGGCGCATGTATCGAGATTGACAAACGTAAGCCCCTTCATGCCGCTCACGATGGTCATTCCACGATCGGTCACCAGCGTATTGCTGAGGTTGATCGACTTAAGGTCCGTGAGTCCTTTCAGCTTGAGCAAACCGACGTCAGTAAACCGATTCTCGATGAGCGAGATCGTAGTCACTTGCTTCATCTCACCCACATGCTCCCACCCTGCGTCACCGAGCCTTGCGTTGCGTCCGAGATCGAGAAACGCGAGCAGCGGCAGTTTCTTGAGATACGGTAGCGACGCTTCGGTGATCTGCGAGCGTTGCAAGGTGAGTCGTTTGAGTCGTGACAAGTCTGTCATCGACACAAGATCCAAATCACTAAAGTTGGGAGCGGTTATCAAGTCGATGAGCACAATATGTACTTCACCCGCGGCGGGCCAGTCTTCGATCTTCGTCAGCGTCTGTTCGGGCCCATCTCCCACTGTGAACATGACGCGACCGCCCGCCGCATTCACTTTTGCGGCAATCTCCCGGGGAGTCAGCAACTTCACGTTGGCGGGTATCGCCGGAACCTGTGGAATCGGTGCTTTTGGCGCGGTCGCAGGCGTGGTGACAGGCATTGGCGTGGGAGTGGGCGTCGCCGGTGCTGTCGGCGTGCTCGATGCCGTGGTCGTGCTCTCCGCCGCGCGTTCAGGACGCGCGTCGCGGCTGATCACCTTGATCGCTTCTTGTGCCTCGGTCAGTCGCTTCTCGATCTTGGCCTTCAATAAGCCATCGGCCTGCCCTTGCGCTAACTGATACCAATGCACCGCGGCGAACTGCAACTCGAACTTCGTCAGCGCCGTCTTCTTGTCGGCCTTGCTCCACCACTGATCCGCCAGCGCCACCTGCTCGGCCGGCGTCTGCGGATCGGCCAAGCTCGCCTGGGCCAACTCGACGATCTGCGCGTCGTCGCACTTCGCCAGCGCCGCCAAACCCAACGGCCATTCGCCCGTCACAAAACACCAATACTTGCCCATCGCTAAATTCGCCGCCGTGTCAGCGGGACTCGTCGTGAGCGTCGCCCGGGCTTTCTCGATCGCCTCGAACGCTTTCTTCTGCGCATCGAAACTCTTGCCGCGTTCGACCATCGACTTCGTCAGCGCCGCATCCTGCGCCTTGCGCGACGCGGCGATCGCCAGATCGAGCAGCCGTTTGCCGCCCGTGAAGTTGTCAGTGTTCAGGGCGCGCGTCACGCGCTCGTCGAGATACTTGGTCAAGGTCTTGGCGTTGAGCGACGTGATCGGCTTCTTGAGCGCGAGGTCGACCCCGTCGGCCAACCACTCGGCCTCGTCGATCTTGTGCAGGTCGCTGGCCGAGGCGACGGCGTTGGTCATGCCCGCCACGTCGGCCAGTTCGGCCGCTATGTTCCGTGCTTCGAGCAACAGCGCGAAGCGTCCGACAAGATCGTCTTTCGTCGCGCCCCCTTGGCCAAGCAAAAGCGTCAGCAGAACTCGTTGATCCTCAGGCTTTTTCTTCGCGAACTCGGCCTTGAATAACTCGCGCACCGTCTTCGTCGCTTCGGCCAACTTGTCGGCAGCGGGCGGATCGACGCGCGGACGATTCGGGTCGCGCGTATCGGCCGTGCCACCGAGCGGCGTATTGGGCGACGCTTCGCCAAAGAAGCCGCCAGGCGTGGGTTCCACTTTCACGGTGATCGGCGCGGGAGTTCCCGGCGACCATGTGATTTCGCAACCAGGTCGTTTTTGTTTGAATTGTTGTACGCCTGCCGCGGTTGCTGGCGTCTTATTGAGATCCAAAATTACGAGTTCTGGTAGCGATTCGAGTTGTGGGAGACCCGCGTCCGTCACCGCCGTTTCGTTGAGCTGGAGTTCCTTGAGCTTGGTGAGCGACTTCAAATGAATGAGGCTGGCGTCGGTCACACCGGTCTTCCAAAGATTGAGCTTGCGCATCTCGCTCTTGTCGGCCAGTGGCGACAAGTCTCGCACTGGCGTGTCGCCAATATTGACGTACTGCAGTTTGGGCATCCCACGAATGCAATCCAAGCGACTGAATGAAGTGCGATACATTTCAAAGTCCGTCAACGACGGAAAGGCAGGAAAGGTGCTAATTCCCGCGTCCGTGATGGGGCATGAACTGAGTCTCAATGTGGTGAGTGACGTTAGTCGACTGAGCTGTTGCACGCCCGAGCCGGTTATTTGGGTATGCTGAAGATCGAGTTTCTCGAGCGATGTCAAGTTGGCCAAATGAATCAAGCCTTGATCGGTCGTCGCTGTTCCGAGGAGATTAAGATCATTGAGCCGGCTAAGCCCCCGGAGATTGACCCAGTCCACGTCGCCGACCTTTGGTTTTTGGTAAAAAGAGATTTGTTTTACGACGAAATTGCCCGCCGGCAATTCAGCAACGCTCTTGAGCTTATTGAACGCCACGCCGTTGGCCTCAACTCCAATACTGCCATCGACCGTGAATACCCACTCCGCGACCTTTCGCTCGGTGGCATAGTTAGTCTCGATCAGTTGTGCCGGAATGACGGTCGGCGGTACGGAAACATTGGGCATGGGACTCGCCGCGGGTGTCGTTCCTCCCAATGCATCGGGCGTGATCTTGCAAAGAGGAATTGCAGCCCGCAATTGAGCCACACCGGCTGTCGTTACTTGTGTGGCAGATAAATTGAGCGACTTTAACAACTTCAAGTTGTGCAGCTTCGCCAAGCCCGCGTCCGTGATGGCGCTTTCGGTTAGATCGAGGGTTTCAAGTGTCTTCAGACTGCCCAAAACGGCCAGCCCTTGATCGGTCATGCGAGTGTACGGCAGGCGAAGTTTTACGATCCGTTCCAGACCGACCAAGTTCTGCAACATGTCGTCGGTAATGGTGCGTCGTCCTTCTTTGTTCGGATCGAGCGATTCTGCGAAGTCGAGACTGCGAACCTGGAATGCATTGGTCGGGGGAGTTCGGCTATAGAGGTGCACAACTTCGTCACCGACCCACAGTTCGATCTTCGCCCCTTTCGCCTGAGCCCACAGCGTCGCTCGTCGTTCGACGTCGGCAACAGTCGTCGACGAATCGCCAGCATTGGGTATCGAACTTGTCGCGGTACTGACGGTCGGCACGGGCATGGGTTGAACGGGCATCGGCGCCGGTTGAGCCGGAGCGGGACTCGGTGACGATTCCGCCGGAGCCTTCTCGACTGGCGGCGACTTGGTCTCGGGATTGCTCTCGATTGTGACCGCGCCACCCTCGGGCACGTTGACCTCGGCCAGCTTGTTGCCGTCTTTGTCGCGAATCACCACGACCACGCCGAACGCCACGAGCAAGAATCCCGCCGCCGCGGCGATCCATTTCAGATTGCTGCCACGCTTGGGCGGCTTGCCGGCGTTCGACTTCGTCAGCGGAATCGCCGATTCGAACGGATTGCTAACCGCCGTGGGAATCGCGCTCGCTTGCGGAATCGCGACCGGCTGCGCGGTCATCGTGGGCTGCGGTGCGGCGACGGGCAGCGGTGCTGCGCCTGCCGCGGGAGTCAACACCACCGGCATGCCGAGCCTGAGTTGATCGATGGCCGTGACCACCTCGGTCATCGTCGGACGCTCCTCGGGCCGCTTGGCCACCATGCGTTGAATCAACTGATCGACCGCCGGCGGAATCTCGGGCCGATGCGTCGAGGCGGCCGGGGCGGACTGCTCGCGATGGGCCATGATGCATTCCATCAACGTCTGGCCGGTGAACAGTTGCTTGCCTGTCAACAGTCGGAACAACGTGCAACCCAAGCTATACACATCGCTCTTGGCGTCGGCGTTGCGCGTGTTGACCACTTGCTCGGGAGCCATGTAGTCGATGGTCCCCATCACGTCGCCATCTTGCGTCAACTCGGCGGCAGCGCGTTGCTCGGCCGACGCATTCACGTCATCGAACCGGGCCAGCCCCATGTCGAGAATCTTCACGCCGTCGCGACCCACGAGCAGATTGCCCGGCTTCACGTCGCGATGCACCACGCCCTTGGCATGGGCGAACGCCAACCCTCGGGCCGCTTGTTGAACGAGCTCGAGCGTCTTGCCGACCGGCAGCAAGCCTTGCTTCTTTAAGACCGTGGCAAGGTCGGGCCCCTCGACCAGCTCCATGACCAGATACGGAACGCCGTTCTGTTCGCCAGCGTCGAACGCCGTGACGATATGCGGATGGATCAATCGCGCGGCCGCTTTCACTTCGCGTTGAAATCGCTGCACCACGTCGGGCTTGGCCAGCGCTTTGCTCGAGATCACCTTCAACGCCACGATCCGGTCCATGCGTCGATGCCGCGCGCGAAACACCTGACCCATACCACCGGCGCCGATCCGGTCGAGTACGACATAGTCGCCCATCAACAGCGATTTGCCTTGACCTTTGAGCAACAACGTCGCTTGGAACTTGGTGACCTTTTGCGTTTGCACAAGCGACCGCGCGAGCTCTTGCGAGTCTTCGCGCTTGTCGGCTGGCAACGAGGCGACGAGCGTGCTCAACTCGGCGCTTGAGACGCACTCCAGATCCACCACACACGCCATGAAGTCGGCCAGTGAAACGTTCATAACACCCCGCTGAGAAGCCGCCTGACACGCCCCAATGATACCAAGCTGGGCCGGCCCGGTGGAGCGCTGGCCCACACCGCTCCAGCCGGGGGCCTGCACTGCGGGGGATAATGACTCGGTCGGCTCCGGCGCGGCGGGGAGCCCTTTGAGCTTGGCGACAAACGTATCGTCGCTCGACAGCCGGGCGACGGTCTCCTGACATTGCGGGCATTCGTCGAGATGCCCAGCCACAGCATCGAGCGACTGCTCGCCGAGCTTGCCCAAGGCGAAATCCGACAATTCCTCGATGCGCGGACAGGTCATGGCTGGGGTCTCGTGAACAAAGGACCGAGTACGTACCCGACTCCAGATCGGATCGTTGCCCGGCGTGTCCTCTACTTATCAAGAACGTGGCGGTCTGCCACGATTTTTTTCGGCCCGCGAAACGAACCCTGCCAAACCTACCAACTGCCTGCCAAACAACGAGTTGCGCCGCCTGTCGCCCGCGGAGATTACCGGCTCGATCATAGTCGACGTTCCGACGTGCGACAATTTTTTCGTTGGGCACGCGTCTCGGCGGTTGATTGTTCCCTTTTTGACGAGGTGTGCCATGTCCACGTCTTCGTGGACATGCTTTTGCACGAAGTAACATGCCCACGCGACGTGGGCATGGCACACGAGTCGGTCCACCAGCGTGCCCAACGGTTCATTGTCGCGCTCTGACCGGCAAGCTATTCTGACGCGCCGGTCCACGCTCCCTCCCCGCCTTCACCCACCGCACGCAGGCCGTCATGCTGAGTCCTCTTATTGCGCGTGTCTCGCGAGAATTGAACCGTAGCCGAACTCGCCAGAGTTCGGGTGGTTGCCCTGTAAAAGGACGCCCGAACTCTGGCGAGTTCGGCTACGAACGGCAGATCGCCGCTCTGTTGTCACGCGTCGCTCGCCCGGTGACCTGCGCCTTGTTCATGCTGCTGACGACCACGCTCATCGCGGCCGAGCCGAATGCCAAACCGCCCGCGAACCGACTGGCCCGCGAGACCAGCCCCTATCTGCTGCTGCACGCCCATAATCCGGTCGACTGGTACCCCTGGGGCGACGAGGCGCTCGCCCGGGCCAAGCGCGAACAGAAGCTGATCTTTCTCTCGGTCGGCTATTCGAGCTGCTATTGGTGTCACGTCATGGAACGTGAGTCGTTCATGGACGCCGAGATCGCCGCGTACCTGAACAAGCACTTCGTCTGTATCAAGGTCGATCGCGAAGAACGGCCCGACATTGACGAGATCTACATGGAGGCCCTGCACGCCACCAATCGCAGCGGCGGTTGGCCGTTGACCATGATCCTCACGCCCGAGGCGAAACCATTTTACGGCGGGACGTACTTTCCGCCGCGCGACAAAGACCTGCCCAACACCGGCAAGCCCGACGAACCGCCGCAACGCATGATCGGTTTGCAGCGCACGCTCACGCTGCTGGTCGAGAAATGGGAGCAACAGCCCGACGAGCTGCGCGAGATTGGCACGCGGTTGTCCGAAGTGGTTCGTCGCCGACTCGCTCAGCTGATGCTCACACCCACGCCGCTGCCGGGTCCGGCCGTGGTCGACGAACTGATTGCCGAACTTGCTTCGGACTATGACGAGCAACATGGCGGCTTCGGTTTCAGCGAAGGCGACCCGAATCAATCGAAGTTTCCGCAACCGTCGAAGTTGTTGTTCCTCGCCGATCGCGTCCAGCGTACCGGTCACGAGCGGGCCAAGCACATGTTGCTCGGTACGCTCGACCATCTGTCGGCGGGCGGCATTCGCGATCATCTCGGCGGCGGCTTTCATCGTTACAGCACCGATCGAGCTTGGGCCGTACCCCACTTCGAAAAGATGCTCTACGACAACGGCCAATTAGCGACCGTGTATGCCGCAGCGTTCGCGCTCACCGGCAACGAAGTGTATCGCGAAACGCTCGACGAGCTGTGCGGGTTTGTGCTGCGCGAGCTGACGAGTCCCGACGGTGGTTTTTACGCGGCGCTCGACGCCGAGACCGACGCCGAAGAAGGTCGCTACTATGTCTGGACGCGCGACGAGATCACCAAGCTGCTCGCCGCCGACGAGTATCAAAAGTTCGCCCCGCTCTATGCGCTCGATCGCGAGGCGAATTTTGAACGTCGCTGGGTTTTGCTCTGGCCGCGCACGCCCAACACAGCTCAGCGCTCCACTACGGCCGGCGCTCGGGCCAAGCTGCTCGCCGCGCGAAACGAACGTAAACGACCACTCACCGATACCAAAATCCTCACCGCCTGGAACGGGCTCATGATTCGCGGCTTGGCCGATGCGGGCCGGGTGCTCAAGCGCGACGACTACCGCGCCGCCGCCGAACGCGCGGCCGAGCTCGTGCTCGCCAAGCTCGTCAACAAACAGGGACATCTGCTCCGCACCTACACGGCAGGCGAGGCCCGGCTGAACGGCTATCTCGACGACTATGCCCTGTTCGTGGATGGTCTGCTCGCGCTGCATCGCGCCACGGGCAACCAGCGGTGGCTCGACGAGTCGGTGCGACTCACCGACGATCTGCTCGCGCGCTATTGGGACAAGTCGTCGGGCGGATTCTTCTACACATCCGACGACCACGAGACGCTCATCGCGCGCAGCAAAGATGTGACCGACTCGGCGCTCCCGTCGAGCAACGCCGTCGCCGCCGACAATCTCGTCTACCTGGCTCGCGCGACCGGCGAGAAAAAATATCGCGACCGGGCTGAGCAGACCCTAACCGCCTTTGCCACGATCCTCGCCCGCGCCCCCGGCGCATCGCCCCGCATGGTCAGTGCCCTGACCGCACTCCGCGCGTTGGATGCGGATGAGAAGGAAAGGAACCGCTGATGAACGCGGATGAACGCAGATCGGTCGCAGATGAGATTGGACGGACTGCGTCTCTCGGCAAGACTTCCGACCAATACCTACTTAATCATTAAATCCATCCGTGCGAGCCGGGAAGTTCAATAGACATCTGCATCTCATCCGCGTTCATCCGCGTTTATCTGCGTCCCCTTACCTCACCACTGCCTTGCACCCCACCCGAAAAACCGATCGGTTTTTGCCTCGCGACCGACTATAATCGTGGGTCTGCCCCCACTTCCGGAGTTTGTCGATGTATTTCCGCTTGGCGAAACGTGTGCTGACCGAGACCGACCCGCGGCTGGTGTGGAAGCTCGCGTGGAACATGGGCGTTAAAGGGGCGCTGAGCGTGTTCCGCCACAAAAGCCGGCTCAAACGGGGCGAGTTCTATCCGCCGTTCCTCTATGTCTCGGTGATCAACAGCTGCAACCTTCGCTGTCAAGGCTGTTGGGTCGACGTCGGTCACAAGCAAGCCACGATCGACGTTGCGGCGATGGACCGGCTCATCCACGAGTCGAAGCAGATGGGCAACAGCTTCTTCGGCATCTTGGGGGGCGAGCCGTTCATGCATCCCGAGTTGCTGCAAATTTTCGAGCGGCATCCGGACTGCTACTTCCAAGTCTTCACCAACGGGCAACTGATCACCGAGGATGTCGCCCGGGCGCTCCGCAAGTTCGGCAATGTCACGCCGCTCGTGAGTGTCGAGGGGACCGAGATCATCAGCGACGAGCGACGCGGTCGGTTACAGGTCTGGTCGAAAACGATGGAAGGTCTGCACCACTGTCTCAAGCACAAGGTGCTCACCGGCGTTTGCACGAGCGTGTGCAAAACCAACATCGACGACCTGGTCACGAACGCCTGGGTCGATCGGCTGATCGAGATGGGCGTGTTTTACATGTGGTATCACACGTATCGTCCGGTGGGACCCGATCCGCATCCCGAGATGTCGCTCACACCGGAACAGCAGCGGCGCGTGCGGCAGTTTGTCGTCGATACCCGCGCGACGAAGCCGATCATCGTGGTCGATGCGTATTACGATCACGCCGGTCAAGCGCTCTGCCCCGCCGCGACGGGCTTCACGCATCACGTCGGCCCGTGGGGCGACATCGAGCCGTGTCCGATCATTCAATTCGCTAAGGAATCGATCTACGACGAACGACCATTGCGCGAGACGTTTCAGAACTCCGAGTTTCTGCGTGACTTCCGCCAATTGGCCGCGCGGTCGACACGCGGTTGCATCGTGCTCGAAGCGCCCGACGCGCTCAAGACGCTGGTCGACAAGCACTCGGCCCGCGACTCGACAGCCCGGCAAACGGCGGCGGCCGAGCTCGAAGCGATGATCCCGCGACCCTCGCAATTCGACCCCGGCCACGAGATCCCCGAGCGTAGTTGGGCTTACTGGCTGGCGAAGAAGCTCGTGTTCAACGACTTCGGCGCGTACAACGGCATCGTGCACAATCCGCCGCCGAAGCCGCCGGTCGCGACCGAAGCGACCGTCGCATCGTAATCGTTTAGCCCCGCGTGAACACACGCGGGGTGACGTGTCACCGATTCGCCACGGCCCCCCGCCGTGTCCTTCGCTTGCGGTTTCGCGCCGACACGGTTCGCCCCCGAAACGCGACATCGCTCGCGCTGCAACCCCACGGTGTATTCACCGTGGGCTAAATTTTCTTGCCGCTGGCAATCTCCCGATTGGACAACGCTCAACACGATGGCGTAATCTGCCCCAAGCTGATTCAACCGAGTCATGAAGAGGGTCGTTAACGTTTCACGGTGCGAGTGTTCTTGCTCGGCCGTGGAAAAAGTCCCCGAGGTGTGAGTATTCCGACGCCGATAACCTCGGCCCGCTTATACCGCTTTGGGACACATGACTGCGACCGCTGGCCGAACTCACCGGACGGATGGTTGAGCCAAGCGACGCGAGCAGCCGGTACCGCTGCCCGTTCCGCGAGGTTCAACCGACGGACGGCTCGGAATGTCGGAACGAATATCTGGCGATGGTCGTGACACATCGCTTGAGTACGACGAGTTGAATTGCAGCCGCTTGAGCGCGAGTGACAGCGACGACAACAACGCTGTGCGAGACACGGTCGCACAGCCGTCGGGTATTCCAACTCACTCGCGTTCGTGCTCCGACGTCCGGAACCGGGATCAGGTGTCCGGAGCAAAACGTCGGTCAGTCGTAGAGCGTGATCCCGTGCGTCGCGGCCCGAGACCGGGTCGTGGATGGTTAGTGGAGCCGTGATCCAGTCGACGATCAGTCGGGGGACTGAGACCGACTACGAATCGCGGTTCGTCAATTGCCTTGTTAGTTTCCCCCAACTCAAGAACACCACTTGACCTCCGCTCGGGCTGCGGCGCACAAATTTTCATCGTATCCATCACGCTCCGCGTGATGCGCGCTGGGGCAGACTTTGCGCCAAGTCTCATACCTTATGAGTGTCGGTCCAATTTCCCCATCACGACGGAGCGTGATGGATACACTCTTACTCGGTTCGATTTCACGCAACCCGCGGCAGGCAAAACTCGGCGATTCGCACCAGCGTCGAACAAGCCTCAAATAGGAGTCAGGATATGGCGTTGCCCACGACTTACGCGCGTTGCAGTGCGACAATTCGCTGTCGTGATGTCGGAACGAAGTTGCCTGTTGGCAAGGTCGTTCATCACGCAGAGCGGGTAGTTCACTCTGCGTGATGTCGACCTTGTGTCGGTCCTACGACGCACTACTTCGTCGGAGGTTTGACCAACGACGACTCGACCGTCTGGGTCGCGCCGGGCGGCTTGGGAACCGTGGCCCGGTCGGGCTCGGCGCTCGTCGCCGTGGCGACCACGGACTTCGGCTGGGCTGCGTCGTCGGCCTGCGCCTTCTCGACCTGCTTATCGCTCGGCTTACCTTCCGGCTTCTTGTCCGACTCGCGTTTTGGCTCGTCCTTCGGCGGGTCCTTCTTCACGTCGTCCTTCACCGGTTCCTTACGTGGCGGATCTTTCTTGATCGCGTCCCGCGGGGGCTCCGACTTCGGATTGTCCTTCTTGATCAGCTCCTTCGACTTGTCGAACCCTGGCTTGTCGCCACGTGCCTCGGGCTTGGCAGCGGGATCTTTACGCGGCAACCCCATGTCGCCCGGGGGATGATGACCTGCGGGATGATGACCGTGTCCCTCGGGCGGACGGCCATGCTGCGATCGATCGCCGTGATGGTGCCCGTGATGACCGTCGCGGTGTTCATGACCTTCGGCCGAGCGCGGGTCATCCCATTCGCGGCGCTGGCTGGCAAAATGATCGTGCGGGCCATGATGACCGAACATTGGCGGATGCATGCCCGGTCGGTGATGGCCGAACATCGGCGGGCCATGGTGGCGAGAATGTTCCCGCTGGTGCTCGAAATGACGCAGCTCAAACGGGGGCGGGCCACGATGCTCGAAGTGCGGCGGATGGTACGGCCGACGCCCGGCAAACTCGTCGTGACGCGCGTGCGGCGGCGGACCATGGTGGCGACTTCCGAACCCGTGCGGACCACGCTGCGCGAACGCGCGATGATGCGGAGCGGGGCCGCGATGTGCGAACCGGCCGTGATGACCTCGCGGGCCATGTTGAGCAAACTCACGATGTTGCGGCGGCGGGGAATGATGGCGGCGCATCGCGCTGTGACGCTCATGATGACCGCGACGTCCGGCGAACTGCGGCGGAGCGCGATGCCCTTCCGGATGGCGGCGCGACGGAGCATGTTGGGCATGCTGCGGAGCATGGCTGGGACGCATGCCGTGATGCTCGGCCTGTTCGCGGCGACTCTCTTGCGGTGGTGGACCACCACGCTCGGCCGAACCGCGCGGCGGCTCAGGTCGACGTTCAGCGGGCCGTGCGTCGGGTCCACGACCACGCTCACCGCCCGGTGGCGGTCCCATCGGTCGCCGCATTTCTGGCGACGGCTCACGTCCCTCGGGTCGACGATCCCCTTCCGGTCGACGTCCTTCTTCCGGACGACGTCCTTCGGCATGCATCTTCTCAAACGCTTCGCGAGCCGCGTGACGCTCACGGTCGTTCAACTCGCCATCACCGTCGCGATCAAAGCGGCGGATGAACTCGGCTTTGCGATCACTCTCAGGCGGGCGTCGGCCCGGTTCGTCGGCTTGCAGCGCGTTGGCGCCACCAAGCGAGGTCATCCCCCACAGAATCGCGACCGCCGCGACTCGGGCTAGCAGCTGTGCTTTCATCGTCAGATCATCCTCGGAAGGTGCGAGAAGCGTGGACACACGAGTTGAAGGCGCACCGCCCCCACCCGTCGTGATTGCCGTCACAGACGTTATAACCCCACCGAGCCGCGCGGGTTCCGCAGAAATCTGCGAGCTGCGAAGAATCGTGAATTGCCCGCCGATTTTGACGCGCTTGCTACGACGGCCTGCCCGACCACATCTGCCGCAGGGCATCCTGAAAACCGCCGATGAACCGCTGCGGATCGCCGAGCGACGACTTGAAGATGCGCTGACGAATGTCCCCGCGCAGCTCGGCGAGCCGGCCGGGATCACGGGCCAGCGTGACCACTTTGTTCACGTAGTCTTCGGCGCTCGTGGCGACCCATTCGTTCAAGCCCAGCCATTCGAGCACCGCCAGCGACTGACGACTCACCATCGTCTGTCCCGGCAGCGTGACGAGCGGCACGCCCATCACGAGCGCGTACATCGTGGTCGTGCCACCGGTGTAGGGAAACGTGTCGAGCGCCATGTCGATCTCGCCATACTCGGCGAGCATCGCGTGCAACGGCGTGTGACCGCGCATTTCGATCCGCTCACGAGCGACGCCTCGTTCGACCAACGCACCACAAATCCGCTCGGCGACTTGCGGTTCGTGCAGGCCGCGAAACTTGAGGATCAACCGCGCGTCGGGCAGCTTGTTCAACACGCACGACCACAGCTCATACGTCAGTGGCGTGAGCTTCGCGGGGTTCAAGAAGCTGCCGAAGGTGAATCGGCCCGATTGCAACGACGGCGGCGGAGTGACCGGCGGCAGATCGCTAAACGTCATGCAGACGTTGCTCTCGGGCAGCCGGATGATCCGTTCCGAGTAATGCACCTCGTCACCCGCGGGAACCAACCAGCGATCGGCGATCAAGAAATCAAACGCCGACGAACCGGTCGTCCCGGCGTACCCCATCCACGTCGCCTGCACTGGAGCGGGCCGACGCGCAAAGACCGGCAGCCGGTTGGGCACAGTGTGGCCGGCGAGGTCGATGAGAATGTCGATCTGATCGTCGCGGATGAGTTGGGCCAACTCGTCGTCGCTGCGTTGATCGACGACATGCCACACGCCCGCGGCCCGTTGTAGACGTGCGACCCAGGGATCGTTGCGGCGATGATCCGAATAGCAATACGTGGTGAACTGTGTGCGATCGAGTTGTTCGAGCACGCCGGTCATGAAGTAAGCGACCGGATGTTCGCGGAGATCGGACGACACAAAGCCGATCCGCAAGGGCCGGTTCGCGTCGCGCTGGACGACCGGCCGTGGCTCACGCGGTAGCAGCGGCTGCACATGCCGACGATCGTATTCTGCTGCCAACTCGTGGAGTCGGGCCGGTGTCATCGCCGGATCATACAACTGCATGAACAGATACGAGCTATGCACCTGATGTGACTTCGGGCTCAATTCGACCGCCTGCCGAAAGGCCGCGATCGCCGTCGGCACATCGCCCAAACCGAGCGACATGTTGCCGAGTTGCTGCCAAGCATCGGTATCGCGCGGATCGAGCTCGGTGGCGCGTCGGGCATAATCTCGGGCCGTCACCAACTCGTCGAGGCCCGAGTGAGCCAGGGCCAACCCTACATAGTGTTTCGACCGCAACGGCTCAAGCTGCTGGGCGGCCGCGAACGCATCGCGTGATTCGGTAAACCGCCGCTGACCGATCAGGATCAGGCCCAAGTTCGCGAGTGCATCGGTGTAGGTCGGACGAATCGCGAGTGCCCGCCGCAACAGCGCCTCGGCCTCGGCGAACTGCGCTTGCTCATGGACCGCGAGTGCCAAGGCGTTGAGCGCGTCGACGTAGTTCGGGTTGATCGCCAAGGCCGCCCGATAAGCAACGCCCGCCTCGTCGAGTCGCCGCAAGCGATGCAGTTCGGTGCCGAGATTGTGATGAGCGTCGGCGAAGTTCGGCCGCAGCTCGATGGCCCGGCGAAAGTCGGCGAGTGCGGCGTCGCTCTTGCCCAGGGCCCGCAACGCCAAACCACGATTGTTGAGCGCCTCGGGAAACTGCGGCCGGCAGGTGATGGCTCGGTTCAAAACTTCGATCGCGGCAGGAAACCGACTCTGGTTGTTGAGCAGCAAGCCGAGATTGTTGAGCGCGTCGGCCGCGACCGGATCGAGTTCGATCGCCCGTCGCAGGGCTTGTTCGGCGTCGGCCAAGCGCCCCATTTGCCGCAACGTCTCGCCGCGGTTCGAGTGATACGCCGCCTGCCGGTCGGTGATCGCGATCGCGCGATCGATCAACTCGAGCGACGCGGGCAGTTGCCCGACTTGTTGCGCGATGACCCCCAGCAAGTGCCAAGCGTCGGGATGTTGCGGCAGTTGCTCGGTGATCTGCCGATAGATTTGTTCAGCGACCGCGAGCCGACCGGCCACATGATGCGAGATGGCAGTCTGCAACGCTTCGGCGATCGTGGCCATGGGAGGAGGAAAAGTTGTTGGTGATTGGTGGTTGGTTGTTAGTTAAAACTGCTGAAAAGGTTCCTGCCTGCTTACCAACCACTAACTACCAACCACTCCCCCCTACAACCAGACCGACAGATAATAGAGCAACGCAAAGGCCGCGACCATGAAGCCGGTGACGAGCGTGCCGAAGCGGAGCGCGGCGTGTAAAATCGAGGGGAGATGCTCGTACCGCGTCCCCTCGTAGACCAGACTTACTGCCACGATCAACGGCAGGGCAAACCACAGATCGTAAATTCGCATCGCGAACAACAAATTGGCAAGCAACATGGCTATCGTGGCGGTTTGAGACGGGGGCTGAGAAGGTATGATAGTTGAACCTGCGACCCAGACGCGAGTCAAGCCGGGTTCGTATTTGGTCGTGATGCCTTTTGAAAGAGTCGCGTGCCATGCCCACGTCCGCGTGGGCATGTTTCCCGGTGAACAAGCATGCCCACGAAGACGTGGGCATGGCACACGATCCGCGAAGCGGCCCGCGATGGCTACTCCCGGCCTGAAGTTCGCTCGGCTGATCCGATATTCAAGCTATATCTTCCGTAGGACGGGTCTCCAGTCCCGTCCATGCATCTTGAAAGGACTCGGACGGGACTGGAGACCCGTCCTACGGAAGACTGATTCTCCGTGCCCAACACCATGACCGACGATCGTACTTCCAAATACTG
>JAEUIL010000050.1 GCA_016794255.1 Planctomycetaceae bacterium
GGATTCGTTCGCCCGCATCGAGCAGATAACTGGCGACCATCGTGTCGAAGCCGACACCGCGGAGTTCAATGCCCGCACCACGTAGTGCGATGATGTCGTACTTCAGATTCTGACCGATCTTGCCGATCTGCTCGTCGGCCAAGAACGGCTGCAAGGCGGCGAGCGTCGAGGCAGCATCGAGCACGGCCGAGCCTGGCGGTGCGCGGAACGGCAAGTAATACGCCTCGCCCGACTGCCAACAGATCGAGCAACCGACTAGCTCGGCACGCGTCGGTGACACATCGGTCGTTTCGGTATCGAACGAGAACTCGCGCTGCACGCGCAGCAAGTCGATCAGCTTGGCCAATTTCTCCGGCGTGTCGATCGTGATGTACTCGGCATCCCATTGGACCGGCACACGCTCGGTCTCAAGATTCCGCACCTGATCGGCGATGCGGTGAAAGCCAAACTCCTGGCAGAGCGCGAGAGCACTGTTCATGTCGACCCCGCCGACACGCCCCGCTTGCCAATCGATCTCGACCGGCACGTGCTTGTCGAGCTCGACGAGCTTGCGGCTCAGGATCGCCTGATCGCGATGTGTCTTGAGATTCTCGCGCTTCTTCGGTGCGCTGATCTTGTCGACATTGGCGAACACGCCGTCGAGCGTGCCGAATTGGTCGAGCAATTCCTTCGCGCTCTTGGGTCCGATCTGCGGCACGCCCGGCACGTTGTCGACCGAGTCGCCGACGAGCGATTGAAAATCGACCACCTGCGTCGGCTCGATTCCCCAGTCGGCCTTGAGCGCCGCGGCGTCGAAGATTTGGTCCTTGCGGACGTTGTAAATTTTGACCTGATCGCTGAGCAGTTGGCGGATATCTTTGTCGGCGCTGACGATAAAGCACTGACCGCCCGCCTCGCTGGTGACCCGCGCCAACGTGGCGAGCACGTCGTCGGCCTCGAAACGTGGCACCGCAATCACTGGGATCCGCAGCGCCTCGAGCATCCGGCGAATCGCGCCGAACTGCGGCACGAGGTCCGCCGGACAGTCGGGTCGATCGCCCTTATAGTCGTCGAACAACTCATGGCGAAACGTCGGACCCGGCAGATCGAACGCCACGAAGAGGTATGTGGGCTTCTTCTTTTCAAGCAGGAACAGCATGTCGCGGGTAAACCCGAACACGGCGTTGACCGGTTCGCCCCGGGGGCTGGTCATCTCGGGAATGGCGTGAAAGACCTGAAAGATCAACGACATGGCGTCGATCGCGTAGACCGTTTGACCGGCGAGCGGCCGGCTGGGGTCGACCGGCGCGGGCGGGGCACTACTTTCGTAGCTGGACTCGCCAGAGTTCGGGGCCTTGGGGGCAACGTCAGCATCCCGAACTCCGGCGAGTTCGGCTACGTCAGGCTCTGCCGTGGGGGGCACCTCAAATGGCGGCGTATCACGCGACGGGACCGGTTTCGCGGGCTCGGTGGCGTTCGGCACCGACTCTTCCATGCCGAACAGTTGGGTCTGACGCGGTTTCGCGCTCATGCGGAATTCGTTTCTGTAGAGTGGCAAGGCGACGGGGTCGTTCGCGGATCGCGGGGTGTCATCCGACTCGATCGCGAGACGGACTGCAAGTTAGCAAACCCAACCCGGGTTCGGCTACTTTCTCCGCCGCCAGCGTAAAGAATTCCGCTCTCCCGCGGGACCGACTACAATCAGAACGTATGAATCGTTGGCTAATTCAATGTTTCGCGCTCGTGACGGTCGCGACCGGCTTTTCGTCGGCCGGGGCCCAATCTGCCGCGCCTCAGCGGTTCTTGGCCGAGTGGTGCGACGGCGCGCGAACCAGTGCCGCCGAGATCACCGACTGGTCGTGGGTCGACAAGCAACCCCGGCTCGGCGACCGGCCGTTGTACGACTTGGGCAATCGAGCCCGCTGGGTCCGCGATGTCACCATTGAACCGGCACCGCCCGCCTCGACCGCGATCGAGTTCGTCGGCGGTGATCAGTTGCCCGGCAAAGTCGTCGCCCATCGTGCGGCAAAAGTTCTGCCCGAGCTACCGGTACCGGCCCATCTCGAAGTCGAGCCGACCGTGTCGTTCGATCGGCCCAGTGCTCCGAGCCGGTCACACTTGCGGGTCACGACCGAGTGGATCCGCCGCATCATTTGGGAGCGTCGAGCCCACGATCGTTACACGCCGTCGACCGTGTTCTGTCGCGATGGCCGGCAGCTCCAGTTTCGCTCGCTTCGCTGGCAAGAGGCGAGTGTCCGGTTGCTATTGGACGACGGTCAAACGCAGCTGTTGTTCGAAGAAATCGCCGAGCTGCACATGCCGCCGATCGATCCGTGGGAGGCGCTCTTCGCCCAACGTGCAATCCTCACGCCGACCGCCGCGTCGCTGTTCATGACCGTCGACTCGGCTCACGGCCTGCGGGCGACCACATCGCTCGAACGGTTCGAGGCCCGCAGCATTGGTCGCGAAGCCGATTCCAAGAACTGGATCCATCTGGTTCAGCCCGCGTGGTCGCTCGATGGTCTGTATCTGTATCACCATCAAATCCGGCAGCGCACGTTCTTCGGTTCGCACGAGGTACCGCTGACCGCCATTCCGCCGACACGCAGCGTGCATCGCGCGGCGTTGACGTCGGCTTGGAAACACGCGCGGTGGGAGCACGGCATTCACGGCGGGCAACTCACCGCGGGCGACGATCCGTTCGGCTGGGGCATCGGCGTGCATGCCCATCACGAACTGGAGTTTGATCTGCCGCCGGCTGTCCGCACGTTCCGCACGCGGTTCGCGCTCGATGCGTCAGCCGGTGGTGGCGGGTGTGTGCAGGCGATCGTGTACAACGGTTCGACCGAGACCGAGCCGCTGTTCGAAAGTCGGCCGATCATCGGCAGCCGCACCGTCACCGACACCGGTCGCATGGCACTCGCGCCGACGATCCAGGATCATGCGCGATTGGTGCTCGTGGCCGACGCGATGTTCGACGACGCGCCGCCCGGCGCCGATCCGCTCGATGTGCGTGATGCATTCAACTGGCTCGAGCCGATGGTCGAACTCAATCCGGACGAGGCGTTTCAGGCACTCACGACCCGTTGGCCGCGGGCGATGCCCGCCTTGAACGGCTGGCAAACGCCCGCACCGCACCTCGACGGTTGGGAGATCGAGCATGCGTTGTATGTGAACGCGGTGAGTCCGATCGTGCGGATCGAGGGGAACACGTGGTCGCTCAAACGTCAGCTGTCGATCACCGAGCAAGCGCCGCGGATGGTGTTTCGGGTCACACATCCCGACCGTCGCGTCAATCCCGGCCGGGTGCGTGTGCTGGTCGGCGGCGAGAAGCTGCTCGACAAACAGATCGACGTCTCGAACGATCCGGGGCAGAAAGACCCGTTGTCCGTGTCGCTCGAGGCATACATCGGTCGCGAGATCGAAGTCGAAGTGCAATTCGAGACCCCGACGCCCGGTGCGACGCTTGATTGGCGCGGAGCGGTGCTCCTCGGCGACGCCGCGAATTGAGCGACGCAGCGCTTCTTCGTAGGGTGGGTCGAGCTTGCGAGGCCCACGCTGCATTGATGCTTGCGAGCGCAGTTACGGTGGGCTTTGCTACGTGGTGGGTACCGGGAACCGCGGGTAACGGCTCTTTCGCCCGAGTGGCTCTTTTCGGCGTTTGGCGCTCGGGGTACCCGTTATAAAGATGAAGCTGGTTGTTTGCAGCAAATGCCGAATAAATCGATATAGTTCACATAGCCCCGTCGTGGGCGTTTCCGAAAGGCCGAAAAAAAAGGCGTGAAGTTTGCATCGACGTTCGGTGATCGATACTATGAGGATTGATTTGAGATAAACAATGGTTCTGCCAAGAGGACTCGGGCGCGTGGAGCGGGACATCGAGGATCGCGTCAACGCTGACTTCGCTCCAGTAGATCGCGAGGAAGCGCTGGGGTTATTAGAAATACTTGGTGGCGAGTTGGGCGGGCAAACACGAATTCTCCGATGCGTCTTGTACTTGGCTCGCGGAGATCTTGCGCGTCTTGTTCACAATGCAGATCGTGCTCGCTCGGACGCACGGGATGTGATTTACTGGGCGGAATACGATGAGCAGGATCGGCAAGTGCGGGACTTTAATCAGTCGTTTGGAGACGTATCTGGCGGCTCTTAATCCTGTTGAAAGATGCGCAGAACCAGGTACTTCTCCAGACGGGCCGCAAAGCCGGCCCGCAAGTGAACGCAGTCGTTAGGCCATTGGAGTCCGTACCCTTACGATGGCATGAATGTATGCTGAAACTACCGTCTTCAGCTTCTATTTCAACGCTCGGACCGAGGCAGAAATGGAGTCCGCGAGATTTGGTTACACTGAAGGACGACACCTTCGATGGATAGCTACAGCGGAGTCCGATGCCTCGGTAATGAAATGTCCGTGCGAGCTGGCCATGACATCCGCGTTCTGATTGCGACGATCAATGCTCACTGGCCGGACGAAGCCGCACACGCGATCGATCCCGGCACGAATGCCGACTAAGTCACTTCTGCAAAATCAGCTTGCCGCGACTCGTGATCGACAGCCGATAGTAGCTACCGGCGTGCTCGATCCAGATCATGCGCAAGTTGCCGAACAGATCGACCGAGTGCAGCACTTTGGCGTTCGCGTCGGGCAACAGCACCGGCCGATCGGCCGAGTTGGCCGAGCCGGATTCGCCGCTGGGCAATTCGCCAGTCATGGTTGCACTCCGGCCGCGGTGCGTGGCTCGAGCGTCAAGCTTTCGAGCGTCGCCAGATGCCCTTGGCGTTGATTCGCGCCGGCGATCGCCCAGACTGTCTTGCCATGCGACACGAGCCGATGAAAGAATCGCGGCTCATTCATTTTGCCGATCGTATTCCAAGCCGAGCGGTCCGCGTTGAGCTCGTGAATCTCGCCGTTCATCGTCGTGGCCAACAGCCGGCCGTCATGCGAGATCGCGGCACAACCGAAACCTTGCATCGGCTTGCCGGGCAAAGCCGGAGCGGCGAACCAAGTTTGCTTGGCGATGTCGAAACCATGCACCTCCGTGGTCGGCTCGTCGCCCGAGGTCATGCCGCCCAGGGCGTAGATCACGCCGCGATGCTCGACCACGGCCAAGGCGCGGCGCTCGAACGGCTGAGGCGGCAACTCGCTCCATTTCGCCTGGGGATCATCGAGTCGCAACGAAAGCGACGTGTTGTACCAACGCGTGTCGCCGCCGAGTTGCCAGCCGCCGATGACATACAACGTGTCGCCGACCACCACCGCGTCGTGCGACGAACGTCCGCCCGGCAGCGATTGCAGCGCTTGCCATGTGTTCTTGGCCGGGTCGAACCGCGCAAAGTCGGCGACCGACAGCAGATCCTCTTTCTCGCCCGGCTCATTCCGCGCGAGCATACCGCCGACGCGATACACATATCCGCCATGAGCAACGAGCGCCACGCTCTGCAACGCGGGTCCCATCGGCAGCGCTTGCCACGTGGCGTCGCTGCCGGTCAGCGCGAGTCGGCGGAAATGTTGCGAGAGGTTTTGCTTGGTGTGTTCGTGCGCTTTGCCTTTGTGACCGCTGTATACATAGAGCTGATCGCCGCTCACGACCGCGCCGAAACTCGCGATCGGTTCGACGAGGTTTGGCAGAGTCGCGTTCGTCGGGCGAGCCAACTCGGTCGCCGCGATCGGGAGCAGGCTCGTTAGATGAAAGAGCGCCACGAGCAGACCCATGCGCGGCCAGGCGCTCGTGGGTGGAATGGGTCGGGATGACATGTGCAAACTCCTAAGCTGGGTGGCGCGAGGCCACGACTTTGAAAGACCATTGCAAGCAACTCCCAGCTTAGGGTTGGCCGACACAGATGAGTTGCTCGCCGGTGCGCAACACAAACGCACCTGAGACCGCCGCCACGCCGTAGACTCGTCCCTCAATCGTGAGACGATTTTCGGCGAGGCGTTGATATTTTGCCTCGGCAGCCACCACGGTGGTGACGCCGTCTTTACCGAAGAAATAGACGCGCCCGGCCGCTCCAATCGGCGACGCCCAGCACGAGCCCGGCAAACGCTGGGTCCAGAGCGACTTGCCGCTCTTCGCATCCGAGCAGTTCGCCACGCCCGCCTTGTTCACCGAGAACACGAGATCGCGGTACACCAACGGCGACGCGAACGACGAGGTGACGTCATCCGCACGCCACAAAAGCGACGACTCGGCGACATCGCCGGACAGCTTGCGCGGCAGGGCCAGTTGCTGACCACCTTCGCTCGAGCCGATGATGATCGCTTGATCGGTGATCGTGGCCGAGGCGACGGTGTTCCCCTTGATACCTGCGAAGCGCCACAGTCGTTTGCCCGTGGCGAGATCGTAACCATCGACAACGCCGTTGGAACTGAGGATCGCTTGCGATGGCGATTCAGCGGCGATAATGGGCGACGACCACGAGACGCGCTCTTCGCGCTCGGCTTTCCAACGATCGCGGCCCGTGGCTTTGTCGACGGCCAGTAGATACGAAGGACCATCGTGATCGACCAGCACGAGTAGGGAATCGTGCGACGCGGCCAAGGAACTGCCGACGCCGTGATTGCCTTTGAACTCGCCGAACTCGGTGGTCAGGTGCCGTTGCCACACTTCTTTGCCCGTGTGATCGAGGGCGACGAGTTCGCCTGATTCGAAGAAAGCATAGACGCGCTCGGCATCGACGAACGGGGTCGGAGCGCTGCGGGTGACGTAGTCACTGACGGCGACTTTTTGTGTGGCAGGCAGATCGTGTTTCCAACGTTGCTTGCCCGACTTCAGGTCGTAACAGGCGACGTGCAAATTCTCTTTCGACTCGCCGCTCGCGGCGGTGACGAACACGGCGTCGCCCCAGACCACGGGGCTCGATTGGCCATAGCCCGGGAGCGGAGTCGACCAAGCCAAAGCGGTGGCGTCATCCCAGGTGACCGGCAGGTTCTCGACGGTGGCCAGGCTATTGCCAGTTCCGCGGAAACCGGGCCAAGCAGGGTGGGGCTCGGCGGCACACAGAAGTGCGATGAAGCAGGCGATCACGAGGCACCTACATGCAATTGAGAATCAATATCGTTATGGACACTGTATCGAGCGCCCGGCTGTTGTCAACTGTGATTCGATAAAATCAGCGGTAACCGGGGGCTGCGAGGTTTTTTCGCGGAACGCCATTGACGAACGCTTTTGACGCGATATCATCGAGTGATCCTGATACTCAGTATCATTAGTAAGTCCTCGCCCGATGTGAACCACCGACAGGGCCGCGCTCTACGGCCATTGTAGGTTCGCTAGGTCATTTAGCCCAATCGCCAGCCGAGCACGGAGGGATCCTCGCCGTGCCCTTGGGCAACTCTCGGCCAGCCACTCCAGCGTCTAGTGGTTTCTTGTTGCTCTCATTTTGGAAGGATGTCCCATGGCCCATTGCTCCCCTGAGTCGGCCCGACGCGGCCTAACGTTGATTGAACTGGTCGTTGTCATCGCGGTGTTGACCACCTTGGCGGCGCTGGTCGTACCACGGCTCGATTTCTTGAAAGCGCAAGCCGATCATGCGGCGAGCGCGTCGACCGCCGCCGATTTGGCGACGTTGCTGCAGACCTACCGCACCTCGACTAACAGTTATCCGACGCTCGATTCGCTGGTCGACACCGCGGGAGCGATCGTCAACAGCTCGGCGAACCCCGGCGGGGCGTTGTTCCCCGACGACACGTCGCCTGCGCTAACGGTTGAAACGCTCGATGGCACGAGCGGCGGACGGTGGTATGCCTCGTTGCTCGACGGTGGCCTGCGTTATGCGTATGCCCATACGCCGTCGGCGAGCAACGCTAGTAGCAGCGTCAGCGCAGCGAATGCCGCCACGCCTGTCGACATGGTCGCGGCCGCTGGCGGTAGCGGACTCAAGGCGGCGGTGCTCAACGGCTCGGGCGTCTATGCACCCGCCATCATCTCGGCATGTTTCCCGGGACAAACGACGGTCCCCACGGGGACGAAGTTGATCGCGCTCGGTATCGGCCCCAATAACAGCATGGTCGGCAACGTGATGGTGAGTGTGCCGCTCGATCTGCAAGGTGACGACGCTGCGAAGGTGTACTGCCGCTACTTGGCGATCTTTGCGATCTACAGCAACGGCCGACCGGCTCAGCTGAAGATGGTCGTCGATCACCGCTTCAAGCAGATTCAGAAGCGGATCGATCAGTACCGCACGACGAGTGCGACGGGCGTGTGAGTGAAGTGCGTGTTCCCGGCCGGCGGCGCGAACCTCGATCTCGCGCCGCCGCCGGGCGCAGTGGCTCGTCACAAGCTGCGAGAAAATCGTCACCGGCGATTTGACGGACCAATGCCGGGCGATACCGAACCCGCGAAAACTGCTCTTTGCGGTCCGCAGCGCGGTGCTGCGTGACTTCGCCGTTAGGGAATACGACTTGCCATTCGCCGACGACGCCCGTTCGGCGGTTGGTCGCCGCGGGCTCGAGTCGATTCTCTAGCAAAGGATGTCGTCATGAGTTGGGTTGCTCTTCCCGGTTCGCGTTCGTTTCGTTGGCGAGGGATGCGTCAGCGTGGTTTGACGTTATTGGAGTTGGTCGTCGTGTTGACGGTGTTGGCCGCGGTGGCTGGCATCTTGGTGCCGATGTTGCCGAACCTGCTGCGCAAGGCGCACAAGTCGGTCGACGCCACGCAGTCCGGCGAGTTAGCGAAAGCGTTGCAGATGTATCAGGCTCAATTTACCAGCTATCCCGACAACTTTGATTTGCTGACCGACGGCACGACGTTCCCGGCGTATCTGCCGGCCGATGGCGGCGCGTTTGGCGGGTTCGTCGAGGCGGCTTCGCTGACAGCGGATGAAGTCAAAGCATTGCGGCGAGTCGGTATTCAAAGCGTGCAAAAGCTCGCCGCCGATCGCACGCCGAATGGCTTCCATCCCACGCGGAACCCCTATGCGGGATCGATTACCACCGATGCCGTCAGTCTCGACAGCGCGGGAACGACGACGCCGACCGTGAAGTTTGCGGTGATCGATCCGAAGAACACGGGAGCCACGTCGTACGCGGCGATCTTGGCTGCCAACCCCTCGTTCTTGCAGACCGTGATCAACGCAGACCCGACGGCCCGGTACGTGGTATTCGGCGTCGGGCCGCGGTGCTCGATGGTGGGCCAAGTGATTCAAGACGCGCCGATGTCGACGCCGCAGAAGAAGACGTTTACGCCCGACAACATGTACGCGCGCGTGGGTGTGATTTTCAAAGTGAGTGGCGTCGAAGTCGAGCGCTCCGAGCGAGCCCGGTTTGTGGCCGCGGTAGCGTTAGAGGACGACGAACTCGAAACCACGGAGAAGGATGTGACCGGCTTCTATGAAGTCTCGGCCGACCCGCGAAACTAATACGTTGCCAGCAACCTGCCTCCGCCGGCGGTGTCGATCAACACCGTCGCACCGTCGGCGAGGCTACAAAGTCGCCAGCGCTGTCGAAAACTTCGCCAGCTCGGCGGTCGAGCAAGGTCAGGTCCGTCGTCGATACCGATCGATTTGCGACAAATTGTGCAAACCTGACGAAGTGGAACGATCGGGTACGAAGTTTGCTGAAGATCAGGCAAACACCGCGAGCCGATGACCGCCAGCGGACCGAGTACCCAATTAAAAGGAAGGCAAGATGACGCTTCAGTTGACAACCCGTGGTTCATCACGGCAGGCCCGGCACGCTCACCCGTTGGGCTTTACGTTGATCGAGTTAGTGGTGGTGCTCGTGATCATTGCCACGATCGCAGGCCTCGTCATTCCACAAATCGGCGGCCTCGGTCGCTCTTCGGACATGGCAGCTTCCGCCAAGACACAAGCCGACCTTGCGAACAACCTACAGTTGTTCTTCGTGTTGCAGAAGCGGTTTCCGCAGGGGATGGATTCGCTACTCGACTCTACATCTCAAGCGATTTATGCCTCTGACACGACCGACGCTAACACGCAAACACGCGGCCTGCCGTATGCGGGCGCGGACGGCACTCGGTTGCAAGCTCAGCTAACGGTTTCAGATATTGCCGCTGCTTCCAGTGCGAGTGACCCGCAATGGCTGCGTTCGTTGCAGCGAGCCGGATTCGATTGGGTCTTCGATCACGACACGTCGGTCATCAATTCAAACAACTCGAGTGCTGCGACCCCACAACGATTGCTAAGTAGTAGCCCGTTCAAAGTGGCCGAAGTTACCGGAACGTATTTGATTTCCAAACTCGTCCCTCAGGCGGTAATGACGAGTGGCACAACGACGACCATTGCGTTGCCGAGCGATGAGCGGCTCGTTGCCTTTGGCGTCGGCCCCCGGATGACCGCGATCAGCAAGACGATGGCCAACCCGCCCATCTATCCCGGCGCGGACGGCAAGTATTACGGTCGCTACGTGGCCGTCTTCCGCATCTATGCCTCCGGCGAGCGGGCTCAGCTTGTCGGCGTGATTGACAGCTATGGAAGAACCTCCGACTACACCACCCAACAGTTCAACGAATCGCTGCCCAACGGCGGTCGCCAAGGTTAACAAGAACCTCGCAAGACTGTCCTGACCTGAGCCGAGCCGCCGACGAGAACCACCCCGTTCTCGTCGGCCTCGGCCGGCTCGGTCCCTGGACCTCGACTGGTTACAAAATCGACGTAAGTACCTGCAAATAAACCGCTAGCGATTATCATTGAGATTATCACAAATCAAAGATTTGCGTACTTGAATATATGATTTTGAGGTGTCAAAATAGCCTCCTGGCGTGGGTTTGCTTTTTACGAGGGCCGGTCGTTGCCGGTTCTTGGGCGAACCTCGCGTTTTTGCAGGAGGTTCGCGCTATGATCGTGTTGCATACTCGGCGATGGGCTACGGGGCGCTCGGGCCTGACGCTGATTGAACTCGTGTTGGTGATCGCCATTCTGACCGTCCTGGGCGGCTTGGTCGTGCAGGGCTTGCCGAACATGCTCAAACGGACGCACCTGGCTAAGTGCTCCGACACGATCTGGAGTTTGAACAACGCCTGGAGCCAAGAGTTCGCGACGAGCGTGCGCTACCCGGATCGTTATGACTCGCTGCTCAGCACTGGTGGGGCAGCAGCGTACGATAAAGTTCCCCAAGGACTGAAAGATCAAACGTCGGTTGCCGATTTATCACCGACCGACGTGGCGGCCCTCAATGCGATTGGCATCACCCGCGTCGTGGACCTGGCGACCGTAGCCCCCGGCATGAATGTCACGGATCGTGCTGCGCCGCTTGGCTCGGCCGAACGCGTCCTGGCTACGACTGCCAAAGTGGCGCAGCTCAACTTGACGGCGCACGAAAGTGCTCCGGGCGGCGGCAATCTGTTGCAACTCAAACGCCATCTCGTTCGCAATTCGGATGGCTCCTATACCGACAATCGAACCAATGTGCGTTACATCGTCTTTGGCATCGGTCCTAACTGCACCGCAGTCGGCGCGGGCCGAAGGATTCAAGAGACGCCCGTCCACTTCGGCGCGAGCGATGCCATCAACCCGGCCACCACATATCAACGCTACTTGGTGGTTTTCTCGCTCGTTACCGACTCGACCGGCTTAGTCACAGCCTACTTCGAAGGGGCCGCGGGCAACGACGTCACCGGGCCATCGAGTGGCGAGTCGCACATCCGTCAATTCCACGAAGACGCCAATCGCGGCGCGTAACCCCGGCTCGTCCCATGCACCCACGTCCGCTCATCGCCGCTGGTCGCACGCTCGACGGATCGTCGTGCGCCGGTGGCTTTGAGAGGGTGCGAGACGTCACTTCGCAGTTGGCAGCACGCCTGCTGTGGCGTTTTGACTCATCCAAAGCGGGGCTACGGCACGGCGATTTTTTGCCAGCCACGTTCACGCACCGCTTTACATTCCGACGTGCGCGAACTAATTTGCAAGTCACGAAGTCTCGGCGCGCTGCCTTCCATTGCGACTCGCTGAGCTTCCGGACCGCTTATTGTGCTGACTTCACCACCGCGATCGTCGAGCTGGAACCATGGGCCTTGGGCTCGCTGGCGACTGCTTGCGCTCGTGCAGTTTCTGGTGATGAGTCTCGGCATTCCGCTGCCAAGCCCGGCGATGGTCAACGCCAACGCCAGTGGCGAACGCTTTCCGTGCGAGGGGCATGCCTGCGGCTGCTCGACCGCGGCCAAGTGCTGGAAAGCTTGCTGCTGCATGACTCAGCAGCAGAAACTGCTGTGGGCCCGCGAGCATGGCGTGACCCCGCCGGCGTATGTGCTCGAAGCCGCCGCCCGCGAACAAGCGATCGCCGACGAACTGGCCCAGCAACGGGCTGCCACGGGCCGTCGTCCGTGTTGTGCGAAACGACAAGCGAGCCAAGCTTCGTCGGTCGATTTCGCGAAGACCAACGCCGCCGCAATCGAGTCTCAGTCGCTGTCTGGGTCGACTGCCAAACCGGTGCTCGGCTCCTGCTGCCGGACGAAAACCACGACCGGCCGTCAGTGCTGCGACCGGGGCGTGCAGCCATCAGCGCCGCGCAGCGCGTTCGCCTGGGTGTTGATGATTCAGGCCCAGCGGTGCCAAGGCGAGTCGGGCGGGCTGTTTGCCGTCTGCGTCGCCGCTCCGCCGCCGGTGCCGGTCGTGTCGCCGGTCGAGTTTGCGTTTCAGGGCACGCTGTTGCCCGCTGTGATTGTTCGTCCGCCGGTCCCGGCTCTCTTGCCGGCATTGCCTCCTCCTCGGGTTGGCTAGCAACGCCCATTGCTAGTCCATTTCGGTCATGTCTCGACGTGTTCGCGGTTCCGTTCCGCGCACCCATCGTTCGACGTGACGTCACCGATCGGCTTGTGGCTCCACGTCGGAGTTTCGCGCCGCATCGCGCCCGAATTTTATCTCACTACTTGGAGGAGTGTTTCATGACCGTACGTCATTGGCAGCGTCGCGCAGGTTTGACGCTGATTGAGTTGGTGGTGGTGTTGGTGATTTTGGCAGTGTTAGCAGCGTTGGTGATTCCGCGAGTGGCAGGCTTAACAGGCCAAGCGAATGCAGCTACGGATGCGACTCATATTAATGAAGTGAATCGTGCTGCGCTTCTACAAGAAGCGAAGAGTGGCGGCGAGAAAGGTCCTGATGGCGCCGATGGATTGCTTACTGGCCCCGCTACAGGTGCGTTTTTTTCGCCGTTTCATTCCGGAATCCAGATCGGAACCAGCGCGACATCGGGCGGGTCCGATCCCATGCTCCCGTCACTGTATCCTCTGACACTTGTCGCAAATCAACTTGCAAGTCTGAACGCGGCGGGAATCTCGTTTGTTCACTACAACGTTCCTAACTCCGGTGACAAGCGACCAAGTGATAGTGGAACATCATATCGCGCTCTGGCGGTGGGAGATCAAGTTGCAGGATTGATGATCCCACAAGCATCATTCAGTGCTACCACAACTACACCTGCTTGGACTACTCATGGGTCTACATTTCCGGATCGAGCGTTCAACCTAAATCCATTTAATGCGGGTGACCACGCCAGTTCAGCCTTCGTCGTGTTTGGAGTTGGTCAGCCATGTCAACTACGTGGGGACACAATGTTAGACGCCCCGATTGTGCAGTCTGCCAATCCTGAAGTGAACTACGCGAGAGTCTTGATCGTGTATCGCGTGCCGAAGGCCGGTGGTTCATCGGATCGCGCCCAGTACGTAGGATCGTTCAATCCCGACGGCACTTGTCTCAACGACAATATCACTGACGCTGAGAAGGCGAATAAGGGGTTATCAACCAAGTAACTGCTTTTCAGAGCGGTCGTTGCTTTGTCCTGACACGAGGTCAGGACAAAGCGATGACGCCTTGTTTTGATGGTCAAGCGCAATCTGTTTCGAATTCTTGCGAGTTCTACCTGAAGGTCATCACATGTTCCTGCCACGAATCGCCTCGTCACGCGCCGGTCTCACCCTGCTCGAACTTGTCGTCGTGCTTGGCATCCTCGTGATCCTCGCATCGCTGGTGGTGCCCAACGTCGGCGGGTTGATCTTTCAATCGCGACACGCAGGCAACGCGGCGATGGTCGGCGATGTGAATCGCGCCGTCAATGCCTACGTTGCACGTTTCTGTAAGCATCCCGATCGCTGGGATTCATTGCTGGACAACTCCACGAGCACGTTGTTCAACAAGCTTGACTCGGACTTGTCGATAGCCAACGTGATGCTGCCTGGCTTGGTCGTGAATCCGCTGAGTACTGCTCAAGCCGCGAGCCTGCAGGCCGCTGGCATCACCACGTTGCTCGACGCCGATAACGCACGCAGCGTGACCGGTGCCGCGAACTTCGTGTACCCGAGCGACAATGCATCAGCGAATCGAGCCGTCGTGAGCGGAACCCAAATGGCATTCCTCACCAAGCCCGCGACGGCAGTTCCGCCGTATGGCACAACGTTCATGGATGTCGCGTTCGGGCTTAATCCTCAGAAGACCGAAAAGTGGGCCAACGAATTTATCGTCGTGGGCTTGGGTACGCAGAACGCGATGCGCGGCTCGACGATGGCGGACATTCCAGTCGTGCAGTCGGCCACCCCGTTGAACTTTTATGCCCGAGTGTTGTGTGTCTATATGGTTCCCGGTTCGACTGCGACCACATCTTTCCCCGCTCGATATGTCGGCTGTTTTCTGCCCGATGGCACGAGCCTGCCGACTAGTTTGATGGATTACAACAAGGCCGGGGCGCTCGATCAGTAGCCGCGACCCAGGCGTAAACGCCTGGGCTAGTTAGAAGTGACTCGTTTCGTAAGTGTGGCTCGTTCATAACTTTCATGTCCAACGTTGGCACCATCCGCCGTGGTTTCACGTTCTTCGAGTTGCTCGTGGTGCTCGCTGTTGTGGCGACACTCGCGGCACTCATCGTGATCCCGGCCGATGAACTGCGCGGCGCGAGCATGACGACTGTCACCGAACGGACGCTGCTGGCGCTGCGCGATGCGATCGTCGGTAGCGATGCGCAGCCGGGCTTTCGCGCCGATGTCGGTGAGTTGCCGAATTTCGTGGCCGATTTGTTTCAACAGCCGCTCACGCTGGCCGGTACGGCCGCGCTGCCGGTCGAGTGGCAAACCTATGATCCCGTCACGCGACGCGGTTGGCGCGGCCCGTATTTGGATCACACTGGAAGTCGCTACCTGCTCGCCACCGATCGCGGCTTTACGACGCTTTACGGTGTGGCCGGTTGGCCCGGGGCGATGGACGCGTGGTGCCGCCCAATCGTGCTGCAATGGCCGCAACTGGGCGGCTCGATCGATCCGCGGCCGTTCGTGCGACTCGTCTCGGCCGGTGCCAACGGCGTGCTCGAAACGCCCGTCAACGTCGCGTATCCGAGTCGTGCGTCGTGCGGTGATGATGTGGTGCTGTATGTGTTGGGGGTGGATGGGAGAGGATGAGTGGTTGGTTGTTTGTGGCTGGTGGTTGGTGAATACAGAGTGAGTAGGTGAGTAAGTGAGTAAGTGGTTGGACGTGATGTGTTGGGAGGCGACGGACGAGCGCGCGGAGGATGCGCTACGCGGTCTGGGGAGTCCTGCGCGTCGGGCTACGGTGGGCAGGCATCGGCGTGTCGGTCTGACACTGCTTGAGTTGGTCGTGGTGCTCGCGATTTTGGCAGCGTTGTCGACTGTGGCGGTGCAATCGCTGGCGCACTCGGTCGATCAAACGCGGTTCGAGGTCACGCAACGCTTGCTCGCCGACATTCGCTCCGCCTGTGTGGGTGATGCGACGAACTCGATGAACGCGAGCGACTCGATTCGCGGTTTCGTGGCCGATGTCGGCCGTATGCCGACGACACTCGACGAACTGCTCCTCAACGGCAACAACCTGCCGGCGTTTGCCGTCGCCCCCGCCGCAGCCACCGGTCAACCGCACGACGACGTGCTCGCCCCGCGTGGTTGGCGTGGGCCGTATGTCAAACTGCCGATCGGCGCGACCAACCTGCGTGACGGCTGGGGACGCCCGTTGTCGTTTTTATTAGGTGCGACGACCGGGCAGCTTGAGACCGTCGGGAGCCTCGGCGCTGACGGGCTGCAAACTCTCGCCACGGGCAGCGTGAACTACAACACCGACTTGGCGATCACGATGCTGCCGCAAGATTATCGCGGCGCGATGATCACCGGTCAGGTCTATCGCCTCGACAACGGCCAACGCGTCGCTCCGACCGCCACGACGGTCCGCGTGCGTTTGTTCGGGCCCGACCCCGCAGGCACGGCAGCGACCGGCCTCGTCGCCAGTGCGACCGATATCGACCCGTTGGTCGCGCAAAGCGGCACCGGCGAATACCGTTATCAATTCACCGCACCCACGATTGGCCCACGAGTGTTACGGGTCGAGATCGACGATCAACCGGCCGGCGCTCCGACGCACATCGTGATTCGCCCCGGAGAAACGCTCGTTGTTGATTTGCGCGTCCCTTGATGAAGAACTGGGAGAGAATGACGAATGTCGAAGTTCCAATGACGAAAGAATGACGAATGAGCGAAGCTCGAATGCCGAATCGGCCTTAGTCATTCGGCATTCGGGCTTCCTTCGACATTGAAACTTCGACATTCGTCATTCACCTACTTACTCACCTACTCACTTACTCACCTTCCCCTCCCCCATGCCCCGCCTCGAAACCATCATCGTGCTGCTTCGCGATCGCGTTGCTTGCGCCACGTTTGGCGCTCGTTCGACGATCAAGAAGTTTGTCACGCTGGCGCGGACCGACGTGGATGAGCCGAACGTGGCGGTGGTCGCGGCGCTGGGTGCGTTGGGCGAGAAGCTCGGCGAAGTGGCGGTGCTGTCGACCGATTGTGCGACGCACACGCTCGAACTCCCCGCGTCGAGCGTGCTGGGGCTGTCGGCCGAGGCAGTCGAGCAGGCGGTGGCATTCGAGGCCGAGCCACTCTCGGGCATGAACGCGGGCGAGGCGGCCGTGGCGTTGCAAACGCTGCCGAGCGTGCCGGGTCGCAGTCGCGTTTGGGTCACGATGGCCACGTACCAGTTCCGCGACACGATCGAGTCGGCCATTTCGGCGTTCGGCGGTCGATTGGCGGTGCTCACGCATCCCGGCGGGTTGCCCACTCCGCTGCGGGGCGATGCGGTGCGGGGCGTCGATTGGCGGCGCGTCGAGTTCTGGCGCGGGCAAGTGATTCGGCTCGCAGCGAGTGGCAAGACCCTGACGATTCGCACCGACGAAGAGGGCGTTTCGATCAACGACCCCGCGGCGACCCAGGCCGAGTGGCGACGCCTGCACCCGATCGCGGCCAGCGAAGAATCGTTGTACGAAGTTGCCGAGGCGATGGCGGTCGACGAGCATGCCGGCGAGTTCTCGCTCGAAGACGAAGCGGCGCTGCAGCGTTGGTTGTCGGCGTGGCATGGCGAGTTGTCGGTCCGCGCGCCGCGCGTGCCGGTGCAACGTTTCGCCCGTCCGCCACTCACGAGCCGACAGCGCACGATGATTGCGTTGGTGTTGGCGCTGGTCACCTTTGCCGCGTGCTATGGACACCATCAGTTCGTGTCGCGCGGCATCGACGCCGCTCGCGCCGAGCAAGCCATCGTCGAAGCGCCGGGCAAAGAACTCGCCACGCTCAAGACCAAGTCCACCGAGCTCGCCACGGCCATCACCAAAGATCAAGCAGCCGAGCGGCAGCTGCGGAGCGATGTCGAGAATTTTGAACGTGTGTTGGTCGGACAGCGCGAACGGCTTGCCGATCTGTTGCGGCGACTTTCGGAACGGACGCATCACAAGTGGCTGCTCCGCGAGATTCAGGGGACGGGCCAGGATTTTAAGGTCATCGGTGTCACGCTCGATCCGCAGCACATTGGCGATCTGACGAATGAAATCGCCGAGCAGGTTCGGCCGTACGGTTGGAGCGCCGAGCCGCCGCAGCACAAGTCGGCCAAGTTAAGCGGCGAGTTGCCGCATTGGGAGTTTGAACTGAAGCTGCGCGATGTGCTGGGTCCGCGTCGTCCGGCGGCCACGGCACCCGCGAACCCCGTGCCTCCCAAGGAACAAGTCACGGCCATCGACGGAGGCTTGAACTAACATGGCACGCACTCCGCGCGAGCAAAACATTCTCACCGTGCTGCCGGCCCTGCTGGTGCTGATCGTCTATTTGTTCAGCTTCAATCGGGGCGAGGAACTGTCGCAGGCGCAGCTGGCGCTCAACTCCGCTCGTCAGGCACAAGTCAGTCCCCTCACGGTCGACGCCGAGCGGCAGGTCATTCAAACCAAGACCACCGAGCACGACGCGCTCAAGCAGCAGATCGCGAAGTTGCTCGAGCAGAAGAGCGCGCTCGTCGAACATCAGCAGCGTGAGCCCGGTGATCGGGCCAATGCGATGCGGCGGGTCACCAAGATTCTGTGGGACAACGGCCTGACCACGATCACCGAAGCGCCGGTCGAAGGTGCCACGGGACAACTGCCCGAGGGTGTGCAGGCTGCCTTGCGTCGGCTCGCGGCCGCAAATCCGGCGCTGTCGTCGACCCCGTCTGTCGATCCCCGGTTGGCCGCTCAGCAAACGGCTGCACCTAATCCCGCGGCAAATCTTAACGCAGGCCAGAACGCGCAGCTCTGGGAAGTGAAGTTCTACGGCAAGTACAGCAACGTGCTCAGCGCACTCGAGCGACTTGCCAAGACGACCGAGGCCGCGGTGCCGGTCGGGCTCAAGATGGACAAGACACATCCCGCCGCCGATGGTTGGCGAGTTTGGACCTTGGTGCTATGGCTCTAACCACTCACGATTCATCGCTGCCATTGACCGGCGATCGCGCGAAGCGATTGCTCGACGAATTGCTCGTCGAGTGCGTGCGGCTCGATGCGTCGGACTTGCACTTGGCTCCGAACCTGCCGCCGTACTTCCGCATTCATGGCGTGCTGGAACCGGTCGGTGAACACGCAACGCCATTCTCGGCCGAGTGGCTCGCCCGGTTGGCCGATGCCTTGATCGGCTCGCTCGATCAAGCGCCGCTCGAGTCGCACGGCTCGCTCGACGGTGCGCTCACGGCTCCGGATGGAACGCGGTTTCGCTACAACGTCTTTCGTCGCCAAGGGCAACTGTCGATCGCGCTGCGTCGACTCGAAGATCGCTTCCGTTCGCTCGGCGAGTTGGGGTTGCCCGACTCGTTGTATGAACTGTGTGACTTGCCCGACGGGCTCGTGATCGTCGCGGGTCCCACGGGTGCCGGCAAAAGCACGACGCTGGCCACGATGCTCGACCGGGTGAACCGCAATCGCCG
>JAEUIL010000094.1 GCA_016794255.1 Planctomycetaceae bacterium
CCGGTGAGCAGATACCACAACGTGCAACCGAGCGAATACATATCGCTGCGGGCATTGGCATTGTGCGTATCGGCCGCCTGCTCGGGGCTCATGTAGTCGATCGTCCCCATCACCTGTTCGCTGCCGGTGAGGCCGTCGGTGCTGGTCGAATCCTCGAACCGGGCCAGGCCCATGTCGAGAATCTTGATCGTCCCTTCGCCGTCGAGCAAAATGTTGGCCGGCTTGATATCGCGATGGATCACACCCTTGGCATGGGCATAGGCCAACCCACGAGCGGCTTGATAGATATAGTCGAGGGCGGTTTCGATCGGCAGCGGGCCATCGCGTTTGACGATGCGGGCCAAGTCGATGCCGTCGACATACTCCATGACCAGATAATGGACGTCGCGCCATTGTCCGGCGTCGTAGGCCGTGACGATGTTGGTATGGTTGAGCTTGGCGGCGGCTTCGACCTCGCGCAGAAAACGTTTGACGGCCGAGTCATCTTTGGTGAGCGCCATGGGGAGCAGTTTGATCGCCACGAACCGCTTCATCTTGCGATGCTGGGCCTTGAAGACCTGGCCCATGCCCCCTGCGCCGATCTTGGCGAGCAACACGTAGTCGCCCAGCAATAGCGGCGTCTTGCCGCCGGAGAGAATCTCGTGAGCTTGAAACTCGGTGATGCGCTGCAATTGGATCAATGCCTGGGCGAAAGCTTCGCCGTCGGCCGGTCGAATACGTGACGATACAGACGCCCAAGCAGCCTTGAGCTCGTCCGTGGTCAATAGCCCCGAGGAAACGAGAGCTTTGCCAAATTGTTCGACCGAGATGCCCATCGCCTCTTCCTGTGAGACCGTAGGGCTTGAGTGTAGCTAAAGTTAGGGCGCGTAGCAATTAGGCCGGACCAGATGGCGTTTGCGTGCGGTGAGTGCCGCGAGGGCCCGATGCGTCTCGCTACGCCGGCTCGTCGACGATGACCGTCTCGCTTTTCGCGACGATCGTGACACCCTGGGCATCGACTTCGACCGGCGGCAGGCCGAACGATTCGCCCGCCTGATCGACGAACACCTCGTCGAGCTCGGCGCCGTCGGTGTCGTGCCGCAGTAGCAAATAGATCGCGGTGGCGGCGACCCAAAAATGACTGACGAGAAACCCCAGGGCGACGACCCGCACGACGCCATTCCAGAACCAAATGGCCTGGGCCGCGAACAGTTCGCCGCCTCGTCCTGCGGTTAACTCGGCGATCCGGGCTTGGCCGCTGCCGACGCTGACCATCCAGTGAGTGAAGTGGATCACGGCGGTGGCGAAGTTGTCGGCCAGCAGCGCGCCGGCCCAACTCAACGCGGTGGCGACGAGCGCGTACCACAAGTACTGCCACGGTCGTTGCTGGACATACGAGTAGGTGCGGCTCACGGCGTCGAAGCTGTCGGTCGCTTCGGTGCTGATCGAGGCGAACAAAAGCGGCCAGCCGAAGAACAGGCCCAACAGAAAGACCGTGATCAACAAGCCGCCCAAGAGCATCACGGGCCACATGCCCCCGAGCGCAGCCGCGCCCAGATCGGTACGCATGATCCAACCAGCGATCATGAGCGGCACACCGACGAGCAGCGCCCCGATGAGCGGCATCAGCGGCGCGGCAATGTACGAGCCCCACTTGCTGACCGCGAAACGAATGGACTCGCCGACCGACGCGTTCTGTTCTCGACCAATGGCGAGCGCGGCGCTGCGGGCGATCGCGCCACCAAAGAGGCCCCACACGGCGAGTGCCCAGAGGGTGCATAGCAGCAGAAAGACGCCGCCTACGAACGTGGTGGACGATGAGAAGAACTGCCGTAGCGGCGCGGAGAATTTCCACCACAGATCGCGAAACGGCAGCGCGGGCCAGTGTGCCAAGTGCGGTCCCGCGGCGTCGTCATGTGGGATGACCCAGCCGCTCACGCCCGAGGCATCGCCGTTCCAGACGCAACTCTGATACGCCGCGACGAGTGGCCGCACGTCTTCGTTCGACTTAAACGCCCAACCCAGAATCCACCAGCCGAACAGCGTGAGCAGCAAACCCGCGCTGGCCAGCACGAGCAGCCGCGCCTTCATGGCCACTCCCAGCGTTCGCGTCAGCCGCAGCCACGGGAACAGCTCCAACCAGGCAACTTCGCGAACTCGGAAGGCATCGCCAGGGTGGTTCGGAGTGGACATGAATGGTCCTCAAGATTCGCCAGGGGGTCGAGCTATGACGCCCGCGAATTATAGAAAGACCGCGAATTTGTCGCAATTCGTCGCAGGGGTCGGCAGGGATCAGCTTTGGAGATGTGTGCCATGTCCACGTCTTCGTGGACATGCGTTCTTGGAGGGAAACATGCCCACGCGGCGTGGGCATGGCACACGATTCCGTCAAAAGTCAACACGACCCTGGGGCCTGTAGGGGCTATTTGACCCGGACGAGCTTCATAATCCGGCCGTCCATGTTCCAGTCTTGAACATAAAGGTTGCCGTCCTTGTCCCAATACGAGCCGTGCGTGCCGCTGAAGACGCCTTCGATCCACTCGCTTTGCGGAATCTTGAAGTTGCCACGCTTGGCCGGGTCGGCGTTGTGACCCAGCACTGCCATGATCGTGTTGCTCTTGTCGAGAATCACGAGCCGGCCGTGCAGATCGGGCACCGAGACATAATCACCCTGCACCGACGCCGACGTGGGCATGCCAAGACCTGTGATGACTTCGGCGATGAAATTGCCCTCAAGATCGTAGTGCAACAAACGACCCTTCGGGGTGTGGTTACGGTCGCAGATCAACAATCGCGGCGGCTCGTAACGCGTGTCGAGTGTCATGCCGTGGGCAGTGTTGAACTGCTTGAGATCGTTCCCCTTCTCGCCGAAGTGCTTGAGATACTTGCCGGTCTTGTCGAACTTAAAGATGTGATTGCTGGCGTAACCATCGGACAGAAAAATGTCGCCGTTCGGAGCGACGGTGATCGCCGTGGGGCTGAACTTGGCGAGATTCAAGCCCGACTCGGTCGGAAAGGGTACCTTCAGCACAATTTCGCCCGTGTGAGCGTTGAACTTGATCCCCTCGGCAGCCGTGTTGCGAGCACCGTAGATGAACTCGGCGTCACCCTCGGCACGAATTTCCATGTCGTGCAGGCTGGCGTACTTCTCGCCCAGGTATTCTTGAATCACACGACCCTCGGGCGAGAACACGACCACGCCCTTGTTGGCACTGACGTAAACATTGCCGGCCTTGTCGATTACCACCGCGCCGTGGGTCGCACCCAAGGCCGACTCGCCGGTCGGACGCAGCCCCCAACCCGGGACGGTGTCGAAGGTCATGATCCCGCAGCCCATCCGGACGGGCTTCACTTCCTTGTCGGCCGCGAGGGTCGGCAGCGTGATGGCGAGAGCGAGCGTGGCAGCGAGACAACGCAAGGCGTGGTTCATGTCGACAATTCCTGATCGGAGCGGCGTGTTTTGCGGGGTCGTAAAGTTGGGCCTAGTATCCGGTCAGGCCGCGCACGTTTCAACCTCCGCGGGACAAAAACCGTCTGATTCATGCCCCAGCCTGCGATTCATCTCCACGCCGAGACTTGTTCACGCCTCGTGGAATGACATACAAAGAAGGGTCGATTGTGAACGTGGACACCGCACTTGCCCCAGGACCGCCGATGTTAGACGCCCTTGTGATCGCCCCGCATCCAGATGACGCCGAACTCGGCATGGCCGGGACCATGTTGAAAATGCTCGACGATGGTCTGTGCGTCGGCGTGCTGGATTTGACCAACGGCGAGCCAACGCCGCATGGCTCGGTCGAACTGCGGGCTCGCGAAACGGCCGCCGCGACCGAGGTGCTCAAGCTTACGTGGCGTGAGAACCTCGGGCTGCCGAATCGGAGTTTGGTCGCCGATCTCGACGCCCGTGCGGCCGTGGCGGGAGTGATTCGCCGGACTCGCCCGCGGTGGCTGTTTGCTCCGTATTGGGTCGACGCTCATCCGGACCATGTCGCGGCAACCGAGCTGATCGAGGCCGCGCGGTTTTGGGCCAAACTGACGAAATGCGATTTGCCGGGCGAACCGTTTCATCCCGAGCGTGTGATCTATTACTACTGCGTGCATCTGCGCGTGGTCGCGCAGCCGGCGTTTGTCGTCGACATCTCGCGCTATTGGGATCGCAAGCGGGCCGCGATCGAGTGTTATCAGAGCCAGTTCATCACCGGTCGCCAGACGGAGCCGCCGACGATGATCGATCGTCTCCGCGATCAGGCGGCATACTGGGGCTGGTCGATCAACACGCAGTTTGGCGAGCCGTTTGCGCTGCGCGAGGCGCTGGGGTTGAAGAGTTTGCGGGATTTGGTGTAGGCGCGAAACCGCAAGCGAAGGGCGAACTCAGTGATTTATTCGATCACTTACTCACTTACTCACTTACTCACCGGCCCCTCACCCTACTCCGCCTCTTCCAGATACGTATACCCCTGCAATCCCTGCTCATAGAACCGCAGGAAACGTCCGCTCTCTTGGAAGTCGATGCGTTTGTCGCGCACGGCGGCTTCGACGTCGTTGCGCATCTGCTTGACGAGTGAGTTGCAATCAAACTCGACGTACTCGAGCGCCTCGCGGACCGTGTCGCCTTGGATCACGGTTTCGAGCACCACACCGCCGTTGGCGTCGAGGCTGACGTGGACCGCGTTCGTGTCGCCGAACAGGTTGTGCATGTCGCCGAGGATTTCTTGATACGCGCCGAGCAGGAACGCGCCGAGGTAATACGGCTCGTTCTTGAACGAGTGCAACGGCAATGTTCGCTTCACATCACGGCGATCGATGAACTGATCGATCTTGCCGTCGCTGTCGCAAGTGATGTCGCCGAGCACCGCATTTTGTGACGGACGCTCGCCGAGGCGATGGATCGGCAGCACGGGGAACAACTGCTTGATCGCCCAACTGTCGGGCATCGACTGGAACAACGAGAAGTTGCAGAAGTACGTGTCGCTCAGCATCGCGTCGATCCCCTGCAAGTCCTCGGGGATGTACTCCAAATGATGGAGTTGCTTTTGCACCTTGCGACAGATGGCCCAAAACAGATTCTCGGCCATGCTGCGCTGATCGAGCGGCAGATACCCGCCCGAGAACAGACTCATGGCCATATCGAGTGCTGGTTGCGCGTCGTGATACGATTCGAGCAGATTGCGGACCGAGACCGAGTTGTAGGTGTCGTACAGATCGCGGATCGGTTGCTCGACTTCCTGCGGCGGCTCGGGGGCGATCACCGCGTCACCCAAGCCCGAGACGCCGAGCACGTTGAAGATCAGTGCCGAGTGATACGCGACCACGGCCCGACCGCTTTCGGACACGATCGTCGGATGTTTGACGCCTGCCTCGTCGCAGATCGACTGGATGTGGTAGACCACGTCGTTGGCGTACTCTTGCAACGTGTAGTTGACGCTCGATTCAAAGTTGGTTTGCGAGCCGTCGTAATCGACCCCCAAGCCGCCGCCGACATCGAGAAACTCGAGCCCCGCGCCGCGACCGACGAGATCGACATACACTCGGGCCGCCTCGTTGAGCGCCGCCTTGATGTGACGAATGTTGGGGATCTGACTACCGAGATGAAAGTGGAGCAGCTTGAAGCAATCTTCCATGTCGCGGCTCTTGAGTTCTTCAAGCGCGCGGAGCATTTCGCTGACGGTGAGGCCAAATTTCGAGCGATACCCGCCTGATCCTTGCCACCGGCCCGTGCTGCGAGCCGCGAGCTTGACGCGAAACCCGATCTGCGGCCGCACGCCGATCTTCTCGGCATAATGCAGAATCAATGGCAGTTCGGTGTACTTTTCGACCACCGGAATGATGCGGCGACCGATCTTCTGCGCGAGCATCGCCATCTCGATGAACTCGGCATCCTTGAACCCGTTGCAGATGATCGGCGTGTCGTTGCCGGCCATCGCCATCACGGCGAGCAGCTCGGGCTTGCTGCCCGCCTCGAGTCCGAAGTTGTACGGACGACCGAAGTTGAGCACCTCTTCGACCACCTGCCGCTGCTGATTCACCTTGATCGGGTAGACACAGCAGTAGTTGCCCTTGAACTGATGCTCGCGAATGGCGTTTTGGAACGCGGTGTGAATCTCGCCCAGGCGGTGCTTCACGATGTCGGCGAAGCGAATGAGAATCGGCAGATCGATGCCGCGCAGCTGCAAACTGTCCACGAGCTCTTTCAGATCAATCGAGCGCTTGGAATCCTTTTGCGGGTGGCAGAGCAGATGGCCATCTTTGCCGATCGAGAAGTAACCGGCACCCCAGCGATCGACGTCATACAGTTCTGTGACATCGTTGATCGTCCACGGTTTGACGTCAGTCGAAGGCCAAGGCCGAGACTGCTGATCGAGCATTCCTGCGATCTCCACCCAAGTGCGTGAATTGCCTCAGCCCATGACTCGCCAAGGGCTTACGTCTTGAATCTTAGGTAAGTTGCCCCCCTGAGTCGACGCCACTCGGGCGAAAAATGTGGTAACTTTGAGCAAATCATGACCACGCTCACCTGGATTGCGAACACCGCTGTCAGTTGGCTCGACACGGCCGAGGCGCTCGTCGCCGGTGGCGAGATCGTCGACACGGCACTGGCTGATGCCCTAACGAACGAGACGCGACAATTGCGGATCGTGCTCGACGAGCACGGCATCGATACGGCACCGTTCTTTAATCACGCCGTGCCGCTGGCGTATCACGAGTCGGGTGACCGGGCACTGGCGACTGTCGCGCTTCGCAAGACGCTCGGGTCTGACGCCCATTCGAGTGCCATCGGCGACGTGGCCATGGCTCTAACGGAATTCAAACACGCCGGCAATCGGGCCCATCCGAAACTGCTCGACGATTTGACGCTGCGGAGTCGGCCGATCCGCGAGCAATGGGAGGGGCGCGGACCGGGCTTGCTCGCCGGTGTGGCGCAGCGAACCGAGTCGACCGTGTTAGTCGACGACGCGCGAATTTTTGTGGTTCATCCCATCCGTGGTGGTGGCGGGGTCGCACACCCGTGGGAGAACAGCGTGCGGATCGAAGCGGTGTTGACGAACCCAATCGGCGAGCTGCCCGAAATCGTGCGGCTGGCGTGGTTGCTCGCGGGCTTGAACGTGGATCTGCCCCGCTACAGCGAGCGGTTGAACTCGCCATTGCGGTTGATCGTGGCACGGTTGGCACTTGTTCCGGTGGTGCTCGGCGCTGCGGCAGATGTCGAACTTGTCCGACCGAGCGCCGAGTTGTTGCCGCTCGCGCTGCGGACTTGGGGTTTCGCTGCCGAGTCAAGCGACCGATTCGCGCCGATCGTCGAGCGTTGGTGGCAGACGTATCAGGAAATGAAGTTGCCCTGGCCCGGGGCGTTGGCCGCGTTGGAGCAGATGCTGACGGGGTGAGAAGAAGATTGAAACACGGAGAGCACGGAGGTCACGGAGACGAAGGCACGAGACTGCTGTGAGTTTGGTTGCGGCAGCGCCACGAAATTTTTCTCTGAATTCTTCTGTGTCTTCGTCTCCGTGACCACCGTGCTCTCCGTGTTGAAATCCTCCCCTACTTGCCGTACCGCTGCCAAAGTTGTTCAACGGTGGCAACGACCCGCGAGACATCTTCATCGCTCATCGCGGGAAACAACGGCAGCGAAAGTATCTCCTCGTAGGCGCTTTCCGCGTTCGGACAGAGGCCCGCGTGGGTACCCAGCCGTTGCTGATAGTACGGGTGCATGTGGACCGGGATGTAGTGCACCTGCACGCCAATGCCGGCCGAGCGGAGTTCGTTGAACAGCGCCCGACGGTCGATCTGCCAACGATCGCGGATCATCCGCACGACGTAGAGATGGTACGCGTGGCCGACTTCTGGTCGTACGGCGAGTGGCCGAAGGCCCGGGTGTGCGGCGAAGAACGCATCGTATTGAGCCGCAAGCTGCCGACGACGCGTGATCCACCGCGGTAATTTCCGCAACTGACTCAGGCCCAGCGCGGCGTGCAGATCGCTCAGTCGGTAGTTGTACCCCAGCTCGAGTTGTTCGTAGTGCCAAGTCCCGAGCGCCTCGCGTTGGCGGGGATCGGTGGCGATGCCGTGATTGCGGAACTGCCGCAACCGCGTGGCCCAAGCGGCGTTGCTCGTGGTGACGATGCCACCTTCGCCCGAGGTGATGACTTTCACCGGATGCAGACTGAACGTGGTCAGGTCGGCGAGCGAGCCGATCGGTCGGCCACGGTACTCGCCGCCGAGGCTGTGACACGCGTCTGAGACGAGCGTCGCGCCGCTTCGTTCGCACCACGATCGCAAGTCGTCGTAGTCACACGGCTGGCCGGCATAGTCGACCGCGATCACCGCCCGAGTCCGTGCAGTGGCGACGCGATCGACTTGCTCGACATTCAACAGCAGCGTGTCGTGATCGACATCGGCGAACATCGGCCGAGCGCCGACATACAGCACGGCGTTGGCCGTCGCGGCGAACGTCATTGCGGGCACAATCACTTCATCGTCCGGCCGCAGATCGAGCCCATGCAAAGCCGCGTGGAGCGCCGCCGTGCCGCTCGACACGGCCACGGCATGTTCGACGCCCGTCGCTTGGGCGAAAGCCGTTTCCAACTCGCCGACCTTGGGGCCCGTGGTGAGCCAGTCGCTTTGCAAGACTTCGACTATCGCGGCGAGGTCGTCGGCATCGACGGAATGGCGGCCGTAGGGGAGGGGGGAATGGTGGTTGGTGATTGGTGGTTGGTGGTTGGAAGGAAATGCGGAGTGCGGAGTCCGGAGTGCGGAAGCTGATTCTTTGGCGGCGGACGTTTGTTCCATGGTTCTTGCTCACTACCAACCACTAACCACCAACCACTAACAACCTCCGGCTAACATCTCCCCAATCTCCCGCGACCCAACCTGCCACGGATTCGTGTCACTCGCATAACGAAAGCCCTCGGGCAACGGCCGGGCTTCGTGCCAGGGATGATTGGTCCACCACGGATGAGCCGGCTGAATGACGTACATGTCGTCGAGTTCGAGCGTGTGACGGGCCTCGTCTTCCGAGATCAACACCTCGTGCAGCTTCTCGCCGGGCCGAATGCCGATTTCGTCGATCGCACACTCCGGCGCGACAGCCTGGGCGAGATCGACGATGTTCATGCTAGGCAGCTTCGGCACAAACACTTCGCCACCGTGCATCCGCTCGATGGCACGAATTACGAGCCGAACCCCCTGCGGCAGCGTGATCCAGAATCGGGTCATCCGGCGATCAGTGATCGTCAGCTTGCCGGTCGTGCGTTGCTCGGCAAACAGCGGCACCACGCTCCCGCGACTACCGACGACATTGCCGTAACGCACGCAACTGAAATGCGTGTGGCCCTGGCCGGAGTAAGCGTTCGCTTGCACGAATAACTTCTCGGCGACCAGTTTCGTCGCGCCGTAAACATTCACGGGGTTCACGGCCTTGTCGGTGCTGATCGCCAGCACTTGTCGCACGCCGCAGTCCAAGGCCGCGTCGATCACGTGTCGCCCGCCCATGACGTTGGTCATCACGGCCTCGATCGGATTGTACTCGCAAGCCGGCACCTGCTTGAGCGCCGCGGCGTGAATCACGATGTCGACATGCTGAAACGCCCGGCGGAGACGTTCGACATCGCGCACATCGCCGATGAAGTACCGCAGCGTCGGGTGATCGAGACCCGCGACGCGCATTTCGTGCTGCTTCAATTCATCGCGGCTGAGCACGATGCTCTGT
>JAEUIL010000097.1 GCA_016794255.1 Planctomycetaceae bacterium
CGCTTCGCTTATCCGGATCGATCGTGATCAGCTGGGAGTAATCCATAGTGTGATGATACCTCGCAGCACGAATGCGGTCAAAAAACACTGGCTGTTGTCGGATCGACGACGGTTATCAAGGTTCCGTTGACGCCTCTCCGAAGACGGCGAACTCGGGTGCATAACGAACGAGCCCTGCGTCGCGCGGAATTGCGTGTGGTTGCAATTCAAATGCTTGAAACGCATCGCCACCGCCGTACTCGTCGCTCAGGCCAAACTCGCGCGCCGGACGAAAGCCGAACCGCGCGTAATACGCCGGATTGCCCAGCACGACGGCCCAGCGGTAGTCGAGCGACCGGCACGCCGCGAGTCCCGCGGTCACCAAGTCAGCCGCGATGCCGCGCCGCCGCTGCGCAACCTGAACCGCCACGGGCGCGAGTCCCACGCCCGTCGCACCGCTGGCCACGGTCACCGGACTAAACGCGACGTGCCCCACGATTTGTCCCTCGACCTCGGCCACATACGACACGAGCAAGCGACCTGCGGCGCGCAATTGATCGACGAGCCGGGCTTCGGCGTCGGTGGGGAAACAATCGACGAGCAAAGCGTGAATGGCGGCCGCGTCGTGCGGCGTTTCGGGGCGAAGCGTGGTCATCAGCTCTATCAGAACGTTCGTGGGTGATGCGGATGATGAGACTTTAACACACCAGCTGCGACACGCCTTAATCCTTGGACCGGTCGTCGTAGCGATCCCAAACGATTCCCAGCCCCACGAGTGCTACCAATGTCGCGAGTCCGGCGCTACCACCACAATGTATCGCGGCGAGCAACCCGAACAGAATTCCGAACAACGCCGCCAACGAGATCCGCCAATGGCCGTTGCGGAAGCCCATGTCGAGCAACGCCACCACCAACTCAAAAAAGAGCTCGATCATCGTCAACACTCCTTCCAAGAACTCTTCCATGGCCCTGACCCTTCCCCCAACTCCTAACGAATCGTGCGCTGACGATGAGAAGCCGATCACGGGAGTAAAGTCACATCAGTCGCTGGTGATTGATAGCCGATTGGTCCCGTTTTGCACCCGTCACGCTAGCTGCTAGTGTTTATCCCATATAGGTTTACAACGCTTTCGCGGCACAACCGTTACAAAGTGAAGTCCAACCCTAAATCATGTCGATACCTCTGAATGGGACCATTGTTGACTTAGCTAAGTAACATTCCGACCATTGAGCGAGCCGGGGCAAGAAGCGTCCCGGGAAAGTTCGCCATGAGCGCCTTGAGCCATCGTATGTCGGCCTCCTCTCCGCGTGAGACTCCGCAACTGTCGTTAGTCACCGCGTCGGGCGAATCGACCGCTCCCGAGCCGGTCGCCGGCAAGCTCGTGCCGCCATTTTCGATTCCGCCCAGTGAGTCGGATCTGGCTTGGATGGCGGCCGAGAGCGCGAAGCTCGAAACCGCCACGCCGCGCGAGATTCTGCGCTGGGCCGTCGAGCATTACTTTCCGCACCTGACCATGGCCACGGCGTTTGGTCCCGAGGGGTGTGCGATCATCCACATGTTGGCCCAGATCGAGCCGCGCACGCACGTGTTCAATCTCGACACCGGCTATCAGTTCGCCGAGACGCTCGAACTGCGCGAACGGATTTTGCAGCGCTACGGCATCGCGGTCGAAATGAAACGGCCCGACACGACCGTCGAACAATACGAGGCCCAACACGGCGGCCCGCTCTATAAGACGAACCCCGACCAATGCTGCGCCGATCGCAAGATCAAAGTCCTGCAACAAGCGGCCGTCGGCTTTCGCGCCTGGATGAGTGGCATTCGTCGCGATCAAAGTCCCGATCGGGCCGTCGCGCCGATCATCGGTTGGGACAAGAAGTTCAACTTGGTGAAGATCAGTCCGCTCGCGAACTGGACCAAGAAGGATATCTGGAAGCTGATCACCGACGAGAAGATTCCGTACAACCCGTTGCACGATCAGGGCTACACGAGCATCGGCTGCTGGCCGTGCACGCGGGCCGTGATGTTCGGCGAGGATGAACGGGCAGGTCGCTGGAGCGGTTCGGCCAAGAAAGAGTGCGGGCTGCACACGAGCGGCTAGTCCCGCGCCGTCGAGAACGATTTTCTGTGGATGCGCACGCGGTGATCTGATGAAGCTCTCGGCGAAATCTGAATACGCTTGCGTGGCCACGCTCGAATTGGCCGCAGCTTTTGGATCGAACGAGCCCGTGCGGATTCGCAAGATCGCCGAGCAACACGGCATTCCGGCCCGATTTTTGGTGCAGATTCTGCTGCAACTCAAGGGGGCGGGGCTGGTCGTCAGCACGCGCGGCGCCTCGGGCGGATATCAACTCGCCCGCGCACCGCAAGACATTTCGCTCGGCGAAGTGATGTCGGTGATCGAAGGTCCCGACGAGTTGCCACCTAGTTGCGTCTCGGCCGATTCACGGGCTGCCCGCGTGTTACGCAGTGCGTGGTCTGAGGTGATTCAAGTGCAGCACGAGATGCTCTCGAACGTGACGTTTGGCGAGTTGCTCGATCGCGCGCGCGATGCCGAGTCGATGTATTATATTTGAGTGTTTGGTGTTTAGTGTTTCGTGTTTAGTAAGGCTGCACCAAGCCACTTGCCCTCGCCAAGTCATCGTTTTGCCAAACACCAAACACAAAACACAAAACACTCCTCCCCATGTCCGACCCCACTGCCGATCTGAAACTGCAAGCCATTCTCGACTCGACCACGTACCTGCATGCCTTCGAGGATCGTGAGTTTCTCAATCGGGCCGATCTGCGGCCGGTGCGGATGTTGCTCGAGTTGCTCAAGCCTGAGCTGCTCATGCAGGAGGCGCGAATCCGCTCGACGATCGTGGTTTTCGGCGGTACGCAGATCATCGAACGCGCCCGGGCTGAGCAGCGGTTGGCCGACGCTCGCGATGCACTCGCCGCCGCGCCGCAAGACAAGACGTTGCAACGAACCCACAGCCGGGCCGAGAAGCTGCTCGCCAAGAGTTGGTACTACGACGAGGCCCGTGAGTTCACGCGGATCGTGTCGAGCGCGTGCCAAACCAACGGCGAGTGCGACTATGTGGTCGTGACCGGCGGTGGGCCGGGGATCATGGAGGCGGGCAACCGCGGCGCTCAAGACGTCGGCGCCAAGTCGATCGGGCTCAATATCACATTGCCGGCCGAGCAGGTCCCCAACTCGTACATCAGCCCCGAGTTGTGTTTCCAGTTCCGCTACTTTGCGATGCGCAAGTTTCACTTCGTGCTGCGCGCGAAGGCGCTGGTGGTGTTTCCCGGCGGGTTCGGCACGCTCGACGAACTCTTCGAGGTGCTCACGCTGCGGCAGACGGGGCGGATGCAGCAGATTCCGATCATTTTGGTCGGTCGCAAGTACTGGGAGCAGGTCGTCAATTTTCAGTTTCTCGCCGACGAAGGGGTGATTGCCGACGCCCATCTCGAGCTGCTGCAATATGCCGAGAACGCCGCCGAAGCGTGGCAGCAAGTGTGCCAGTTTTACGGCCAAGGACCGGGCCAGTCGGGACATGCGTGAACGAACGCACAGTGTCGCGGGCAGGCAATTGTTAGAAATTCCGGCCGACCCTTTGCGCGCCTCATTCATGCTCTACCATGAGAGACGTTAATCGTTTGCTCACAATTCGGATCGAGCGATCCGGGCAAGAAATCATGGCGGCGGTGCAGCATGGTGCAAAAACGCAAGTGGCTCGATGGCGTGCGGCTCGATGACCCGGTCTCGTCGGCAGCTCGCCAAGCGCTCGAACAACGACTCGAGTTGGTGTGGCACTATCTCAACCGCGCCAGCGATCATGCACCCGAGCCCGAGGACGTGCATCAGCTGCGCGTGTCGGTCCGTCGAGCGATGGCGGTCATCGAGGCGTATGGCGATTTGCTTCCCGGCAAGCGTCGCGAGTGGTTTGCGAAGAAGCTCAAGAAGATTCGCAAAGCCGCCAATGATTCGCGCGATTTGGAAGTGTTGCGCCGCCGGGTCGAAGAGCGTGCGGTCAACGAGCCGCACGAGGGTTGGAAGCATTTGCTCAAACGACTCAAGCGTCTGAGCGATAAGGCGCAACGACCGATCGCCGCCATTGCCAAGCGGCTGTACCAGCGCGACTTTGAAAAGAAGATCGAGCAGTTAATCGATCGCGTCGGCTGGCGACAAGAGCAGCTGCCCGAGCCGGAGTTTGCCGAAGCGGCGCGGCAGCGGTTGAGACAACTCGCCGAGCCGTTTTTTACGGCGGCGCGGAGCGACTTGCACCAGATCGAGACGTTGCACAACGTTCGCATCGCGGGCAAGCGTCTCCGGTACGCCATCGAGATCTTCGCAGGAGTTTCGCCCGCGCTGCGCGGCGAGATCTATCCCCGCATGGAAGACTTGCAAGAGCGATTGGGCCAGATCAACGATCACGCTTCGGCGATTGGGTCCTATGCCACGTGGCTGGGCGAATGGAACGACCCGGAATTGATCGACATGCTCGAACGACTGGTCGTCGAAGAAAAGGGGACGCTCGGCGAACGACTCAGGGAGTTTCACGAGTGGTGGACGCTCGCGCAGGCCGACACGCTCGAGGAACAATTCCACCGGGCGCTGCAGACGTGCGACGACGCTGGCGCGGAAACTCCGGCGACGCACGCAAACTCTGCTTCGTCGTAAGCGATAGCCTCTGCACGGAGTCGAGCCATTGCAGTCACGTTGCATCGCGATCTGCTCAGGCGATGAACGAAGATGCGATCAACAGCAATGAAACGGCCGCGCTCTCAGATCAACTCGCGAATGGTTTGCGCGGTCGAGGGCAAGATCGGCAGCGGACGTTCGGCGAAGTCGCGCACGGTCGTGTGCGGATCGATGCCGACGTTGCGATACAGCGTCGCCAAAATGTCTTGATAATGAATCGGATGTCCGACGGCGTAACCCGCGGTTTTGTCGGTGCTGCCGATGACTTGACCGACTTTCATACCGCCACCGGCCAACAAGCAACCGTTGACCGGCGCCCAGTGATCGCGACCGGCATCTTTGTTGATTTTCGGCGTCCGGCCGAACTCGCCCCAGACGCAGACCGTCACGTCGCGGTCGAGACCTCGCTCGTACAGATCGGTGACCAGCGCCGCGATCGCCGTGTCGAATGGAGGTAGGTTCTTCTTGAGATGCGTGAAGTTCTTGCCGTGGGTGTCCCAAAAGCCGAAACCAACGGTCACCACGCGCACGCCGGCCTCGACCAAACGCCGGGCCATCAGCAACTGCTCGTTCCATAGCGGAGCGCCGTCGCCTTGATGCTTGGACGAACCCTCGCCATACCGCGCGCGAACTTTGGCGTCTTCGCGGTTGATATCCATCGCTTCGACCAAGCGGCTGCTGGTCAAGACTTCAAAGGCACTCGCATAGGCCGTGTCGAGCTTGGCAACTTCGAGCGAATCGGCTTGACGGCGAAACTCGTCGAGATTGGCGAGCAACTCGCGGCGACTGCGGAACTGCTCGGGCGAGATGAACCGCAGCTTCATGCTGGCCAGGTCTTCGCCATCGGCCTTGACCGGCGAGTACTGCGGACCAAGGAACCCGGCACCGGCGCTGTTGTACGGCTTGTGCTGCATCGTCGGAAACAAATCGACATACGGCGGCACCACGCGGCTGGTCGCGCCTTGCAGCCGATTGACGACACAACCGAAGTTAGGCTTCTGATCGCGCAGCGCCTCGTTCATCGGAAAGCCGGTGAGATTCTGAAAGCTCGTGTGTTCATCGCGCTGACCGACGACCGAACGCAGCACCGCGAGCCGATCCATCATGCCGGCCAGCTTCGGCAGCAGCTCGCACACTTGCACGCCGGGCAGCTTGGTGTCGATCGGATTGAACTCGCCACGAATCTCCGCCGGGGCGTCGGGCTTGAGATCGAACGAGTCCTGATGCGCCAACCCGCCGGAGAGATAGATCAGAATGATCGACTTGTGCGTGCGGCTTTTCGCCTGCTGCTCGGCCCGCAAGATCGCCGGCAGCGACAAGCCGCCGAGACCCAAGCCGCCCACAGCCGCGCTGCCGACCTGCAAAAACGAACGTCGCGAGAGACCGTCGCAATAACGATGGGGCGAGCCGAGAAAGGTGAGCATGGCGGTGGGAGGAAGTGGTTGTTAGTGGTTGGTGGTTGGTGTAGGGTCAAGTGGGCGGCGAGTGATGTCTGTTCTTAAAAAACCACTAGCCACTAACAACGAATCACCAGCCACTCTAAACGAGTTCCGCGATCCGTTGTCCCTTGTCGAGCAAATGTTGCGGTCGACCGTTGTGATCGATGAACGCTCGGCCGGGATCGATGCCCAAGACATGATAAACCGTCGCAAGAATATCCTGCGTGTGATACGGCCTGAAACGAGCCGTCGACGCTTTCGCGTCGGTCTCGCCGACGATGCGTCCCATCTGCAAACCGCCGCCAGCGACGAGGGCACAACCGGCCGCGGGCCAGTGACCACGACCATCGGGCGTGACGTTGCCGACTTTGGGATCACGGCCGAACTCGCTCCAAATGACGACGAGCGTATCGTCCAGCATGCCGCGCTCGTGCAGGTCGCGAATCAGCGCCGCGACTGCTTGATCGTAAATCGGCAGCTTCTTGCGTAAGAGCGGGAAGTTGTACGCATGCGTGTCCCAACCGCCGGGATCGTTCATGTTCGGGCCCACCGGTGCGACCGAGAACCGCGCCGCGATCGAAACAAACGACACGCCCGCCTCGACCAACCGACGAGCCCGCAGGAAGTCGAGTCCTTGTGCCCGGGGATCGACGCCTTCGCCGTAGCTGCGTCGCAATGACTCAGGCTCGCGGCTCAGATCGAGTGCGTCACGAATCTGCGTGGCGCTGAGCATCTCGAGCGCCCGCTCGGTGTACGTATTCGCGCCGAGCCAAGCCGATTGCTGGGCACTGAGCGCGGTGAACAACGGACGGCGATTGTTCAACCGCGTTTGCAGATCGGCGCTCAGTTCGAGACTTTCGCGTAGTTGACCGGTGAGACTGATCGGACGATGGGTGGGGCCCAGATACGCGGACTCCTCGGGATCGTCGTACGAGCCGAGCAGTTTATGGCTCGATACACTGACATACGGCGGCACAGGACCATCGACGCCGCGCACTTTGCTCACGACGCAACCTACGGCCGGTCGCCGCACGGTGCCAATCGTGCCCGAGGCGAAGGCATGAATCCCCGTGAGTAGCTCGGTCGGATCATGATTGCCGTGCGTCCGGATGCCGCGAATGATCGAGAATTTGTCGGCGATCTTGGCATGCTCGGGCATGAGTTCACAGACTTGCATGCCGGGCACGTTCGTGTCGATGGGCAAGAAGTCCCCGCGGTACTCATTCGGCGCGTCGGGCTTCATATCGTACATGTCGATATGACTGGCCCCGCCCGGCAAGTAGACCATGATTACCGACTTGCGGCGCGATCGCGTCTCGACCGCGGCTTCGACCCGAGCGACATGCGGCGATAGCAGGCCACTCAACGACAGACCACCCACCTGCAACAACGAGCGACGTTCGAGCAACGGTGGGCGACGAGTCGCACAACTCGGCAAGCTATCCATGGCCAGTTACTCTACGGACGGGAGGGGATTGCGGGCAGGCGAGCACCCATCGGGGATCGCTTAACTATGGTATCGACCCGATTGGCCGCTGGGAATAATGACTCGGCCGAATGCCGTGTTTTACGCACAATTCGGCCCGTTGGACGCCCGTTTTCCATGCTCGGCTGCGAGCCGAGACGACCTTGCGCTCGGCGGACGAGTAAAGCTCACGCGGCAGGTTATTCCTGCGGAGCCGTGTTGTGCGGACGATGCTTCATCGGCGGGACCACGGGCGTCGTGCCCGAGTTACCTGCGGGAGTCCGACGAACTGATGCCACCAGCGCCTCGTACCGTGAGTGTTGGCGCACCGGCTCCAATCGCGGATCGAGCAAGAAGATCGGCAACAGATAGCATTTGTCGGCGTGGGCCTTTTCCAACCACGAGAAACACGCCTCGGGCCCCTCGATGAGTAGCGCCGGCACGGCGACACTCGACGGAGCCCAGACCGATTGGCCGACAAGTTCTTGATAGACTTTTTCAGCCGCCGCGTGATCGCCCGCTTGATACAGAGTCGAGATCAACACGACTAACTCGAGCGGATTGCGATCCGAGAGATGCGTCGCTCGCTCGGCCGCGGCCACAGCTTCGTCGTGCATTCCGCACAGCGACGCCGCGTAGGCCATGACGCCGCTGATCGCGCTCATCGACGGCAAACGCTCGAACGCCGCGCGGGCTTGCGTCAACGCAGCTTCATAGTGCCCGGCCGCCGCCAGGGCATAAACCAGGCAGCAACTCGATTCGACCAAAAAAGGATTCTGGCCAACTACCAACCGCAGCTCGTTAAGTGCCGCGTCGACGTGTCCCAAGCAAAGTTGCAAGAACGCCCAATCGCTGCGTACTGTCCACAAGGTCGGATCGGCACTGATCAGTTCGTTGAGCGTCGTCAGGCTGCTCTCCCATTCGTGATTGAACACGGCCCGCGACCAAGCCTGCATCGCCCGGGCATCGCGTTCTTGCGGGATCTGGCTCAGCGCTTCGCTCAACACATGCTCCAAGGCCGGCTTCAACATCGCATCGTATTGCGACGGACGAAACAGCGCGATCCGAAACGCGCTCGCCAAGCCGACATAAGCCCGGGTGAAATGGGGTTCGAGCTCGATCGCGCGTTGCAGACACCGGATCGATTGCTCGATGTCGCGCGGGTGACGCAAATGCAACCGCGACATTCCCTGCATAAACGCTTCGCGCGCCTCGGGATTGATCGTGTTGACCGTCGGTTTTGGCGGGGTCAGGCTCACCGGCTCGACAGGCTTAACGCCGTCGCTCACCTTGACCGTGCCCGAGAAACGATACCCACGGCGATGCAAGGTCTCGATATAAGTCAGACCATGCTGAGCGAACAACTTACGCAGCACATAGATGCACCGGGTCAGACTTTCGTCCGAGACCGGATCACCCGGCCATACCGTATGGAACAGTTCTTGTTTCGAGACGACCGCGCCGTACTGGCCGACCAACGTCACGAGCACCGCTAGCTCTTTCGGCGGCAGATGGACGAATTGCCCCTCACACCACAGACCGTCGCTCGGAATCAGCCGAAAGGGACCAAACTCGAACACGATCCGTGAACTTGACTCGTACATGCACTGCTACTCTCAACGCCGCCTATCGCTCAATCATCTGCCCAAAACTCACTCGTCAATAAACTCTAAAACCTGGGGGAAACCCGGGGGCTGTGTGGTCATACCCAATTTGACCCCACCGGTCCAGCCAAGACTGCTTTAACCCCAAAGTTTTTTGATAAAAGGGTAATTTTCCTGACAAAACGGATGAAAACTTTACCAATGAAGGGTGGTTATCTCTAACACCGCAGGGCGGGCAGGACCGGCTTCCGCGGTTGGTGTGGGTGCCCTGTTGACGTAAACTAAGGTCTCACCATCGTTCTTGAGGAGTTCGGAATGCGGTTTACGAAGATGCACGGCGCGGGCAACGACTACGTCTATATCGACGCCTTTCGCGAGCCGCTAGCCACCGACGCCAGCCAACTCGCCCCGGCTATCAGCGACCGGCATTTTGGCGTGGGGGGTGATGGCTTGGTCGTGATCGCCCCGTCGGAACGCGCCGATGCCCGAATGCGGATGTACAACGCCGATGGCACCGAGAGCGAGATGTGCGGCAATGCCGTCCGCTGTGTGGCCAAGTACGTCTACGATCATGGCTTGGCCCGCAAACCGCAATTGACCATCGAGACCGGCCGCGGTGTGTTGTCGCTCGATCTTGAGGTGCGCGACAACCGTGTGCAGCGCGTGACGGTCGACATGGCCGAGCCGATCCTCGCGGCAGATAAAATTCCCACGACGCTCACAGGCGACAAAGTGGTCGACGTGCCCGTGCAGGGCCTGCTCGATCTGCAAGACGACGGTTGGGTGCAAGCCGCGGGTCTCGATCCGCGCATGACCTGCGTCTCGATGGGCAATCCGCATGCGGTCCTCTATTGTGCCGATGTCGCGAAGGTGCCGCTCGAACGCATCGGCAAGACGCTCGAACATGCGGCGGTCTTTCCGCGGCGGATGAACATTCACTTCGTGCAGATTCAGATGCTCGAAGAGGTCTCGATGCGCACCTGGGAACGTGGCAGCGGCATCACGCTTGCCTGCGGTACCGGAGCCAGCGCTGTGTGCGTGGCCGGCGTGCTCAGCGGTCGCTCGGGCCGACGCATTCTGGCGCATCTCCCTGGCGGCGATTTGGAATTGCACTGGGCCGAGAACGGACATGTGTACATGACCGGTCCCGCGGTGGAAGTCTTTAGCGGCGAATGGAACCGGTAGTCGCTCGTCTCGCTTGTTTCCGGCAAGGATGCCTGACTCATGAAATTGCAATCTCCCACGCTTTTCGGTCTTGGTGCGCTCGGCATTTCGGCACTGGTGCAGCGCTGGATGTCGACCTGCGATTACCGCATGGCGTACTACGACGCGACCATCGATCCGTTTCATCCACGGCGCTCGGGCCATGCCATCTTTGTGCTGTGGCACGAGTATCTGCTGTTGCCCCTGATGGTACGCAGTCACAGCCATTTGGCGCTGCTCATCAGTCGTCACACCGATGCCGAGTTGTTGGCGCGAGTGACCCATCATTATGGTTTCGACTGCGTGCGCGGTTCGAGCAACAAGGGTTCCATCGCGGCGCTCAACACGTTGTTCGAGAAGAGCCGCAGCACGGGGTTGGCCATTGCTCCCGACGGACCGCGTGGCCCGCGGCGGCGCATGTCGCAGGGGCCCATCTTTCTTGCGTCGCGGTTGGGTCTGCCGTTGATCACGCTCGGCCTGGGGCTCGACCGACCGTGGCGGCTCAACAGTTGGGATCGCTTTGCCATCGCGCGACCCGGTTCGCGCGCCCGAGCCGTGATCGGCCCGCCGATGCGCTTGCCGGCCGATCTCGATCGTGACGGGCTCGAGCACTATCGCATCGAAGCCGAGCGGATGTTGAATCGCATGACGGTCGAAGCCGAGGCTTGGGCCGAGGCCGGCACCGACAAGGTGGGCTCGATTCCGGTGCGGAAAGAGTATCTCCTCGAAAGCGACGATCGGCAGGTGCGACTCGACGCGCGACACGCGACGATTTGCAGCAAACCGCATTGGCGGCGCAGCGCTGTCGAACAAGTCACGCGGTGAGCGGCGATCATTTTCCGCGCGGCTCGACGACTCCCGAGCGCTCCGCGATCTTGCGCGCCACGCCGACTCCCGACGCCAGCGCACCTTCCATCCAACCGGTGAACGCGTAGCACGCATACTCGCCGGCAAAATGCAGCCCGTGAGGCAAGCCGCGGTCGAGCAACGGTCCCACGGTGGTCACTTGCCCCGGCGCGGGAAACGAGTAGCTGCCACGTGCCCATGGGTCGGCCATCCAGTCGAGGAATCGGCCGCCGCGCATGGCTTGCGCGTAACCTGGATAGAAGGTCTCGAGTTGAGCCCGAATCGTCGCTTCGCGCGCGGCGGGATCAAGTCCGCGAATCTCATCGGCCGCGGCGCCTCCGGCATAAGCCACGAGCGCGTGCTGGCCCAGCGCGCCTTGACCGGCGGTCGTTTCCCAGGTGAGTTGGATCGGGCCGCTCGACATCGCGTTCGGCTCGCGTCCCAGAGTTTGCCACACGGCTCGATCAGCGACGGCGATGTACTTCGTACTCACCGCCATGGGGATCGACAACTCGGGGGGCAACGTCGGTTCAAACGCGATCTTCGACCAGGTCGACGGCGGAGCGGTGAGTACGATCTCGTCGGCTTCCCAAGTGCGACCATCGGCGAACGACACTTGCCAATGATCGCGACGGCGACGAATCGCCTCGACCGGCAAGTTGAGTTGGCACGCCTCGTTGCCGCAGCGCGCGACGAACGACTGTTGCAACTTAATCGCCAGTTGCTGCGCACCTCCGACGCAGTGCAAGGTGTCGGTTTCGTCCCAAAACTTCTGCAAGCCGCCGCCGCGCACGATGGCCAAGATGCCGAGGAGACTTTGCCACGCCGGAATCAATCCGTTGATGCCCGTCATTTGGATCGCAATCAACTGCTTGACTCGATCATCGACATCGAGCCCGCGAATCCAGTCGTCGAGCGATTGGGCATCGATCTGCTTGGCGTCGGCGCTCAACCATGGTCGCAACGCGTCGATCGACTTGGCCAGCGGGTTCAATCGCGCGAGTGCTTCGCGCATCTCGTTCCACAACGCTCGCGCTGTCGGCGGAGGAAGCGGCTGTCCCTGCAACACGATCGTGTCCGACGGGTTCCACGGCAGCTCGACGAACGACAGACCGAAGCGCTTCGCATAGGCCATCCAGGTCGGCTGGTTGGGGCCAATCAGTTCGCCGCCCCCCTCGACGGTCTTGCCGGGAACGATATCACGATGCGTGACGACCCGCCCGCCGACACGATTTCGCGCTTCGGCAATCCGCACGGGAAAGCCGACTTGTGCGAGTTCATCGGCACACGCCAGACCGGCGAAGCCCGCGCCGATGACGACGATGCGCGGTAACGGGCGCGCGGCCTGGGCGCGAACTTGCCGGGTCAAACTGAGCAAGCCTCCGGCGCTCGCGAGCGCTGCTTGCAAGACTGCGCGACGCGACGATCTTGGCCGCGGGGCGAGTCCCGCTTGCAAATCATGGAAGGCGGCGAGCGACATCTTCAGCCTCGTGGATTTGATTTAAGGTGCTAGCACTGGGCATTCTCGTTATTTAACCCAGCCTCGCAACTTGCAACCGTTCAAAGTCCGACAGTCGATCACTTCCCTATAATACGTAAAGTTTATCAACGACACGGATCGATCTAGACCGTGTGGTGTTCCGATACCGGAACGTCTTCGTAGGTTGGTGCGCTGAGGTGACGGGTGGATCAGGCGAGCTTGAAATTGCTCTACGTGGCGATCGTGACCATCGTGGTGACGTACGCGGCGGTGATCGATTTCCGCTATTGGAAGATCCCCAACTGGCTCACCGTTCCGCTCGCGGGAGTCGGCGTGATCCTGCGATTGGTGCTGGAAAGTGATCGCTGGGCGGCGGTGACCGATATGGCACTCGGCTTTGCGATCGGCTTCGGCATTCTGTTCGTGCTGTGGTTGATTGCCGGCGGCGGCGCCGGCGACGTGAAACTGATGGGAGCGGTCGGAATTTGGGTCGGCAAGTCGATCGGCTTGGTGTTCATCTGCACCGCGGTGGTCGTCGTGCTGATCGAAGGTGTCCGATTTATCAAGCGTTTGGTCGCCCCGACACCCGCCGATCGGGCCCGGGGAACCCTGGAACAGTTCAAAGGTTCAGGCAAGAAACGTCGGTTGGGACTGCCGTACGCGGTGCCTCTGGCGATCGTATGTTGGATTTGGCTCGCGTTGTTGGTCAGGATGGCTACATTGAATTCTACGGGCTAATTGACGAGGTTGCGCGCCGGCGGGCCCCCATCGGGCTCTCGGTGAACGACTGGTCCCGTATTGCGAGGAGATCGCGGATATGTTTCGAATCACAGCGGGTACGCTCATCATCGCGTTGTTTGCCGTCGTGCTGGCGGCGCTAGTGGCGATGGAAGTTCGTCGACGCACGACGATCGTTCCCGTCGTGGCTCCCAATCAACGGGCGCCCGAAACCTTCATCAACGTGCCGATCGCCGCACGGGATCTCGATCCCGATCGTCCGTTGAGCGAAGCCGACATCGGCATCCTGCGTCTGTCGCAACAAGAGCTGGCCGCGAAGAACCCGCCGCCGTTGTATCTGCTCGATGTGAAGCAGATCGTCGGTCGTGTGCTGCGTCCCTCGCCGATCATGCCGCTCAAGAAGGGCTCGTTCTTTCAGCCCGACGACTTCTACAGCGACCGCTTGGGCAAAACGCTGGTCGAACGTTTGGGTCAAGGCTTCCGCGCCGTGACGATCAAGGTCGACAACGTCGGCTCGCTCGATGGTCACGCCGTGCCGGGTGCGTTTGTCGACGTGATCTTCCGCAACGACAAAGCAGGCACGAACATGCCGGTCGGTGCGATGACGATTCTCGCCGATGTCGAGATTTTGGCGATTGGCGACAACACCGTGCCGGGCGTTACCGGCGGCCCGCTGCATCTGCCGCCGAACACCACCACCTTCCGCGAAACCACGGTCACGCTCGCCGTACCGGCTGAGAAAGCGAATCGGCTCAAGGTCGTCGAAGGGCGGGGGACCATGTCGCTGGTGCTGCGTAGCAAAGAAGACCGCGATCAATTGGCGAACTATCGGCCCGAGACGCTTGAGGGGCTGATGGGCATCACGCCGGCCAAGGGACCGTTCGTGTCGCAGATGTTCCGCCGCGGACGTCCCACGACGTTCGTGTTCTCCAACGGCCGCGTGGTCGATCGCCGCACGTACACCGATCCGACCGATCAAATGCGGCCGAACTTCGGCGTGTTAGTGCCGGTCACGGGCGGTGTGCCGCTCGGCGATCCGAACCAACCGCAGTTGCCCGGTGTGCCGAATCAGCCGAACCCCACGCAACCCAACCCGAATTTGAATTTCGACAACGGCGATGTGCCTGACTTCAACGGCGAGTTGTTGCTCTTGCAGCAGCCACCGAAGTTCGAGTTCAGCACTCGGGATTAGCGGTAATTTGCGAACGCGTGGACGCAGGGTGGGTCAAGTCCGCGCGGCCCACCGAGGGGAGAATGACCAATGCGTAATCCCAAGCCATTCGACATTCGTCATTCGGTCTTCTTTCGACATTTGAACTTCGACATTGGTCATTCGACAGCGTGGGCCTCGCCGACTCGACCCACCCTACATTGAAGAGTTGAGTTGCTGCCATGTCATCGATCACACCCCAGACCACTCGCGACACGCGTCCCACCGAGCAACCGGAGATCCGGTTTCAGCGGCTGAAGACGCGTATCCATAGCGAACTGGTCGAGTCGCTTGATCTGTCGATCATCGGGCAGATGACCGACACGCAGTTCAACAACGAACTCAAGCCGCTGGTGCAGGACATTGTCCGCCGCCGCGGCGCTGAACTGTCGCAGGCCGACCAACAACGGATGATGGCCGCGGTGATCGACGAGGTGTTCGGCCTGGGGCCGCTCGAACCACTGATGCGCGACGGCACGGTTTCCGAAATTCTCGTCAACGGCGCGCACGAAGTGTATGTCGAACGTCGCGGTCGTTTGGAGTTGACCGAAGTTCGCTTTGCCGACAATCACCACGTGATGCGGATCATTCAGCGGATCGTGGGTCGCGTCGGTCGGCGCATCGACGAAGTCAATCCGATGGTCGATGCCCGGTTGCCCGACGGCTCGCGCGTCAACGCCATCGTGCCGCCACTGGCGCTGCGGGGACCCACGTTGTCGATTCGTCGTTTCGGCACCAAGCCGATGCAGATGCGCGACCTGATCACACACGGCTCGCTGACCGGCGAAATGATGCAGTTCCTGGCCGCGGCTGTCGAGTCGCGGATGAGTGTGTTGATCTCTGGCGGCGCCGGCGCGGGCAAGACCACGTTTCTCAACGCCCTCACCGCCTTCGTGCCCGAAGACGAACGACTGATCACGATCGAAGACTCGGCCGAGTTGGTGCTGCAGCACAAGCACGTGGTGTCGCTCGAGACGCGCATTGCCAACACCGCCGGTGAAGGGGCCGTGACGCCGCGCGAATTGCTGCGGAACTCGCTCCGCATGCGGCCCGATCGCATCATTGTCGGCGAAGTGCGCGGAGCCGAGGCGCTCGACATGCTCCAGGCCATGAACACGGGTCACGAAGGTTCGCTCACCACGATCCACGCCAACGATGCCCGCGAGGCGCTGACGCGGCTCGAGATGATGGTCGGCATGGCGGGCTTCGAGTTTCCCGTATCGGTCGTGCGGCAGTACGTGGCTGGCGGCATTCGCTTGGTCGTGCATGTCGCGCGGCTCAAAGGTGGCGTCCGCAAGATCACCAGCATCAGCGAGCTCGTCGAGATCAAAGATGGCTCGTATGTGATGCAAGAGATTTTCGGCTTTGTGCCACGCGGTGTCGACGATCGTGGCATGACGTTTGGCGAGTTCATGGCGACGGGCAACAAGCCCGCCTGTGCCACGCGGTTCGAGAGCGCTGGCGTCTCGCTCCCCGATTCGTTGTTCCAAAAGCGTCGCCTGGGTGCCGATGTGACTGCGCCGTATAGCGCCGGCGACACGCGTTTTCCCGAGAGCTTGTAATCAGCTATGGCCGATTCGCTGCTAATCATGCTGACGTTTCTCGCCGCTGCCGCGGGCCTGACGGCGATCGGCATGTTCGTGCGCGATCTCGTCGCTCAGCCGGCTGACCGTCCGAAACTGGTGTTGCGTCCGCCGACGCCTAAGCCCGACAAGGCCGAGCTCGAAACGATCGACGGACAACTCTCGTCGTGGCTCCATCGCGTGGCGGTCGAAGGGCGGCTGTCGTTTGGCCCGGTGTCGGTGGCGCTGATCATTTTTCTCGCCGGCTTCACGCTCGCCGCGCTGTTGTATGTGTGGCGCGAGGACAACATTGCAGCGCTGTTTGGGCTGCTGATCGGCGCTGGGCTCGCGATCGTCGGCTTCGAGATTTATCGCAGCCGGCAGGTCAACGCGGTGCTGCAACAGTTGCCGTCAGTGATCGACCAGCTCGCTCGGGCCGTCAAAGCGGGCGAGAGTCTCGACCAAGCCTTGGTCGTCGTGTCGGACAAACTTAAAGAGCCGCTGGGCCCGGAACTGCGGCAAGTCTGTCGTCAGGTGCAGATGGGCTTGCCCGTGCCGACAGCATTGCAGTCGCTGCATAATCGCATCCCGCTACTCGATATTCAGATGTTGGTATCAACGCTATCGGTGCATCGCGAGGTGGGCGGCAATTTAGTCGTCACACTCGAGCGCATGGCCCAGATGTTGCGCCAACGCCTTAGTTTCCGACGTCAGGTACAAGCCACTACGGCGGCTGGGCGGTTTGCCGCCATGTTCCTTGTACTTGTCACACCAATGGTGTTCCTGTATTTCTATTTCTTCCGGAACCAGGCGATCATGCCGGTCTTCGAAGACGCGGTCGGGCTAGCAATGCTGACGGTCGTGCTCGTGCTCGAAGTGATCGGCTTGGCCTGGGTGTGGAGCGTGATTCGACTCAAGTATTAGCGCCCGTTGCCTCTTGCGGCGGGCATCTAACCCATGCTTGCCGAGTGGCTGCCGACGATCGCGTTTGTCGTGACTGCGACGACGATCCTTTTCGTCGGCCAAGCTGCGACCTTTCGGCTACGTACGCAAGCGGTGGGAGATCCTCAGGTGTTCGCGATTCGCCACGATCAGCCCGGTGTGCTGACCAAGACTCTAGCGCTGCTGATTCCCGACTTGGCCATGGGCCGAGCCGAAGGACTCGATCGCGATTTGTCTCGCGCCGGTTATTATCGACCTCATGCGCGGATCGAGTTTCTGGCGGCGCGTAACTTGTTGGTGGTCTGCGCGTTCGGGGCGTGGCTCTTTGCCGTGTGGCTGCTGCGCGATCGGGGACCGGTCATTCTCAGCCGCACGTTGCTCGTCGGACTCTTCGGCATTGTCGGCCTCTACATCGCGCCACGTTTGATCTTGGCGGCGCGCGGCAGCAAGCGCGTACAGAGTATCTTGGAAGGCCTGCCCGACGCGCTCGATATGATCAAGATTTGCGTCGACGGCGGACTGCCGATCGAAGAGTCGCTCAACCGCGTTGCGCCGCGCGTTCGGGACGCTCATCCCGAGTTGGCCTCCGAGCTCGATATCGTGCAACGCCAAGCCTCGCTCGGTGCCGTCGGCAAGGGGCTAAGCGGTTTCGCCGATCGCGTCGACGAGCCCGACGTGCATGCCCTAGTTGAAGTCGTGCAGCGTGCCGAGATCGCCGGTTCCGATGTCGGCTCGGCGATGAGCTCGTATGCCGAAAACATTCGCGAGAATCTGCGGCTCCGCGCCGAACGGTTGGGCAACATGATGTCGATCAAGTTGCTGTTCCCGATCATGTTCTGCCTCGCCCCTGCGGCCTATTTGCTGCTGCTCGCCCCGGCGGCGGTCGAGTTGCGGCAATTCATGATCCGCGAGAAACAGCCCGGCGGTGCGCTCGATGTGTCGAGTGCCCAACGGAGCATTCGTCGGCCGATCACCGGTGGCCAGCCATACTCGGCTGCCGAGCAAGCGCAACTCGCTTCGGAACGCGATGCGTTGCGGCAACGTGCGACTCCGCGTACCGGCAATATCGGCGGCCCTCCCGCGCCACGCACGGCTCCGGTTCGCACGCTGGGCAACTGATCTGCCGGATGGGCATCATCTAAGTAGGCCGGAACAAGGCTCTGCGCAGTTCCGGCAGCCCTTTCGATA
>JAEUIL010000099.1 GCA_016794255.1 Planctomycetaceae bacterium
GCAAACGCATCGTCGACCGCAGGTATTTTCGTCGATCTCCCCGGTTCTTTCCAGACAATCCGAACCCCGGCCGTCACGATCGCGGGCACCCTTGATCTTGGAGGCACATCGCATGCGATCAACGTTATCGACGGTTTGCAAAACGTGCATGAACTCCAAATTGACGCGTCCATTATCAACGGTCGGCTGGTCAAGCAAGGCTTGGGCACACTCGTACTCAACGGCAACAATGTGCTGTCGCCACAAAACGAGTTACAACGCTACTCATTTACGGGCGCGGGATCCTATCGTCTGGCGTTTGCTGGTCAAACTACGAGCAGCATCTTGACCAACGCGTCCTCGGCAGGGGATATCCAAACAGCGCTCCAGGCGTTGCCCACGATTGGATTCGGGAATGTCATCGTCTCCAGTACCGGCCCTGCGCAGTTCGATATTGCTTTCCAAAGTTCGTTGGCGAGTGTCGACGCTCCCGCGTTGACGTTCGTCGGAACCACGGGATCCCTGGCCTTCTCGGGCACCTCGGCCACTCAGGTCCTCGGCGGACAGCAGGGCCTCGTGGCCAGTAGCGGTACGATCGTGCTATCGAATCCCAATGCCGTGAACGGTCCGATCGGAGTCATCGGCAGCAGCACGCTTCAATCGGACGACAGCGGCACCATCCTAACCGACGATATCTACTTGACGGGTGGTGACTTAACATTGCGCGGCACCGGAGATCTCACGCTCGCAGCCAGTGCTTCGATCAATCCGCTGTTCAGCAATCGGACCTTGAATTTATCATCCAATCCGAGCGCACAGATCGAGATCGCCGGCGCCATCAATCTGGCACATAGCTTTACTCTTGGCCTTAACGAGAACGTCTTTAATCACACGTCCACGATCAGCGGTGTGATCGACGACCCCCTGGGAACTGGTGGCACGGTCACCAAATCTGGCTCGGGAGCGATCGTGCTCACGGGTGCCAATACCTTTGATGCCAACTTGTCCATTGCTAATGGTTCGGTCGAAATTAGCGACGCTGCAGCACTCGGTTCGATTCAAGGCACGACGGACGTTACTTCGGGTGGCTCTTTAATTCTCCAGGCAGGAACCGTCGTAAACGACATCTTGCGAACGAATGGTTCCGGAATCTTCGGCGTACCAACCGGCGCATTGCGAGCAAGTGGCGATGCAACCGTCGCTTCCGCCCTGGTGCTACAAGGCAACTCGACCATTAGTTCGGATCAGTTTGTTTCGCTCGTGGTTGACGGTCCCGTGGCGGGAGGCGCGACGCTCACGAAAGTCGGTGCCGGGACGCTGGCGCTTCAAGGTGCCTCTCACAATGCCATTAACACTCTAACGATCAACGATGGGACTGTCGTATTAAATAAGCCAGCCGGCTACGACGCCGTGGCAGGCTCAATTCAGGTCGGTAATGAAACCGGTTTAGATTCGCCCGATCGACTCGTCCAAATAGGGCAAGGTAATCAGATCGCCAACACGGCAACGGTTACTGTGGCCAGCACCGGATCGTTTTCGACGGCGCCGAATTTGAGCAATGACTATCTCGGCGCGTCGCCACTGTCGGAGAGTTTTCTGTTGTTCTTTGCTGCCGGTAGTCCCCAGGCAGGCACTTTTACGTTGCGATTCAATGGTTTCACCACGGCGAACATCGCCTATAACGCGTCTGCTGGGGAGGTCAAAACAGCCTTGGAGTCGTTGGCCTCGATCGGGGCCGCGGGCGGATCGGTAAATGTTGACGGTGTGCCCGGCAAGTGGACCATTGAATTCGGTGGAACTTTGGGTGCTGCGAATGTCGTGGATCTGGCTGTCAATACGAGCCCGGTCGGTGCCACGGCAACTCTTGTCAAGTTCGCCGATGGTGTGGGCAATGAAGTTCTCACTCTCGGACCCGCGAGTTCCGCGACGAATGTGACTTTCAGTTTGAATGGCAGCAGTTCCTCGCCGGTTCTTGCCACTTACAACACGGCCACCGCGTTGAACGTTCAGACAGCCCTGGAGTCGATTCCCGGCGTAGGAGCGGGCAATGTCACGGTGGTTGGCAATCCGACGAACGGCTTCAACGTCATTTTTACGAACAATTTGGGCTTGAGTAATCTGCCCAATCTGACCGTCAGTGGTTCTGGTTTGCTACCGACAGTTACCGTTACCAGCAATGGCATTGGTCGTGAAGTCCAGCAGCTTAGCTTATCAGGCGCCTCGGCAGGCTCGGCCGTCTTCGATGTGGGTGGCGCTCGCACGGCTCCACAGAATTGGAACTCGCTCAACGCCAATTCGTTGCGCACGATTTTGGAAAACCTGAGCACCGTGGGGGTTGGAAATGTGACCGTCATCGGTCCGTCGGCTGCCTCGGCCACGGCTACCTATCATGTGATATTCAACAAAAACATCGCGGGCATCAATCTGCCACAGGTACTGGTCGATAACAGCGCCTTCACCACCGCAACAGCTACATTTACCCAAGCGAGTGACAACGGCCAGTTCAACGAAAGCCAGCGCATCAAGTTCAACGCCACCGCGGGCTCGTACGCTCTCGCTTTCGGCGGACAGTCAACCGGCAATCTCGCGTTCGACAGCAGCAGCGGTACGGTTCAAGCCGCATTGCAAGGCTTGTCGACGATCGGCGCCGGCAATGTGGTCGTGACGGGCACGCCGGGTAGTTTTGCCATTTACTTTGCCGGAGCGCTAGGCAATCAGAACGTTGACAGCATTACCATTGATGGCACCAATTTGATCGGCTCTGCGGTGGCGACCGCTACCACGTTCGCTGATGGCGGCAACTTTGGCGATGAGCAACAAACGATCGAACTCCTCAATGTTACTGGCGGCAACTATCGGCTTGTCTTTGGTCGATTTACTACCCAGGACATCGCGGCGAACGCCTCGGCAACTGTGGTCCAAGCGGCCCTTGAGTCACTGCCTCCTATCGGACTCGGCAATGTCGTGGCCATGGGCGATGCCACTACCGGTTTCAGCATTCGTTTCACAGGCGAGCAAAGTGATCGCGATGTCGCTCAACTCACCGCCGTGAACATCGATCTTACCGGGGTCAGCCCGGCCATTCTCACGGGGACGCAATTCGCCGGCTTCTCTCAAGAGACTATTGGCGGATTCGTAATCGCTCGTGGCATGGAGACAGCCGGGTTGATTGATACCGGAAACAACGTCATCAATTTGACAAACGCATCTCCGATCTCGACGACCAACTTCGGCTTGGGCGTTGCGTCCAATGCTCCCATCCTGAACGATTCCGCTCTCGCGGCAACGATCGCGGGTAATATTGATCTAGCCGGCACATCGACGCGGACCGTTACTATCACCGACGCCGCGTTCGGCGGACGGTCTGCTGACCTTGTGTTGGCCGCCGATATCACGGGCGGAACCGGACCGACGGCATTCAATAAGGCCGGGTCCGGCCACTTGCAGATCACCGGCAAGAATCGATTTCTAGGAAATGAGTCGGTCGTCTCCGGCATCTTGTCCTTAGCAGGCGACAACGGGTCATTACCTGGCGCCCACGCGATTTCGATCGCTGTCGATGCGACTCTATTGATCGACAATCGAGACGCGGTTAACTCTGATCGACTCACCAATGGCCTTAACCATAGTCAAGCCAATTTGACGCTCAACGGCGGCACGCTCGAATTTGTTGGTAACTCGACTTCGGCCGTCAACGAGGCTATTCCGGATATCGTCATCGCCACCGCGCCCGGACAGCCCGCCACGATCCGCATGACCAATCAGGCGGGTCAGCCATTGCAGGTCGTCGCGTCGAACCTGACCATCGCGACCACTGCGACGCTCACCTTCATGGGCGGAGCCGACGATTTGGGAACGGCCAACAACCGTTTGATTTTCACCAACGCCCTGACGCTGGTGAACAACACGCTGGTCAATGGCCTGTTGGTGGGCGCTAACGATCTGGACTTCGTTACGCACGGAGTCAACGGCATCGCCCCGGCCCCGTTTGTAACCGACATTGCCTCGGCGTTGCCGACCGACAACGTTAAGGCCACTGCGAGTCAGACGATCGTCGGTACGAAGACGATCAATGCTTTGATGGTTGTGGGTGACGGCCTTGTGATTGGAACGCGAGGCAGCACGCTCGTCAGCCAGACCGGCAAAATTGTGAATGTGGGCGGCACGAATACCTATGACAGTGACTTGAGTTTTGGATCGAATACGGCGCTACTGCAAGTCGATTTGGGTAGTTCGCTGGTGATGAACGGCAACTTGCTAGGGAATGGTCCGGTACGCAAGGAACTGAGCGGTTCGCTTACCTTGAGCCCGTCTTCATTCAACTTTTTCACGAATGTCCTGACCATCAATCAAGGCACCTTACGCGCTCAGTCGGATGCCGCGTTTGGCCCGCCTACAGGTGGCGTAATCGTCAGCAGCGGGGCCACGCTCGAACTCGACGGCAGCATCACAATTGGTAGTGAAACGCTGACGCTCAATGGCGGTGGTGTGCGCGATGAAGTGCAGATTATTTCCGTTACCGGTGCCACGACGGGCACATTCCAGCTCGTGCTGGGTGACGCCACGACCGCTCCGATTGCTTACAACGCGCCGGCTGAAACGGTGCGTCGCGAAC
>JAEUIL010000142.1 GCA_016794255.1 Planctomycetaceae bacterium
TCCGTGGCTCCGATGACCTGACCGGTGCGGAAGCCGCCGCCAGCGAGCAACGCGCCGCCAACTTGCGGCCAGTGGTCACGACCGGCATCTTTGTTGATCAGCGGCGTGCGACCGAACTCGCCCCACGCCACGACCGCCACATCATCGCCCAGACCGCGTGCGTACAAATCTTCGACGAGCGCACTCATCCCTTGATCGAAATACGGGAGATGCGTGTTCTTGGCTTCGGAGAAGTTGTTCGAGTGGAAATCCCAGCGACCGAAGTTGAGCGTCACCACGCGCACGCCGGCTTCGATCAACCGCCGTGCGATCAAGAAGTGTTCGAGGTTTCGCGGCGCGCCATCGCCATAGTTGGTCGTGAAACCTTTGCCGTAACGTTCGCGCACCGTGGCGGGTTCGTTGTTTACGTCGAGGGCCTCGACCACTCGGCTCGACGTGAGAATGCCGAACGCTTGTTGCGTGAAAGCGTCCATCCCCTCCATCATGCCACTACGATCGACCTCGCGACGAATCGTGTCGAGTTGTTTGAGCAACCCACGACGCTCGTCCAACCGCGCGGGCGTGACGCCGTTGAGAACCATATCGCCCATGCCATCGCCCGAGGGTCGAAAGGCCGCATGAGCCGTGCCCAAAAAGCCCGGCAGGCCCGGCGAGCCGTACGGCGGGTGCCCCGCCTTGGGCGCTAAACCGACAAACGGTGGCACCGACGGATGCGTCGGACCTTGCAACTTCGACACCACCGGCCCGAGCGCCGGCCAACCGCCGGGCGGCTGCTGACGGAACGAGCGACCGGTGTAACAGATGAACGAGTCGTGCGAGCCGTCGGGCGAACCGTACATCGAGCGAATCGGGACGAGCTTGTCCATGATCGCCGCCAAACGCGGCATGTGTTCGCAGATTTGAATCCCGGGGACATTGGTGTCGATCGGTTGAAATTCGCCCCGAATCTCGGCGGGGGCGTCCATCTTCAGGTCGTACATGTCCTGATGCGGCGGCGCGCCGACCAGATAGATCATGATGACGGCCTTGGGGCTCTTGCGGCCCGAGACCGTTTCGGCGGCCAACAGTTGCGGCAACGACAACCCGCCCATCGCCAACGAACCGATCCGCAAAAAATCGCGACGCGGCAACCCATCGCACAAACGCGTGGAACCACCCGAGATGGCAAGCATGGCAGGTCTCTTTGAACAGGCGGGAAAATCGAGGCGGGACAGCTAGCAGGTGACGCCGATTATAGTCACACCGGGCCGATTATGGAAATACCGACGCCGGTTGCTCGACGACCCATAGCCATCAACGATATCGTCTATTCCCGACATGTCTATGAATCGTTCTATTGCTGGCCCGCATCCGGCGACCTTTCGCGATGAGCAGTTGCTCGCCGAATGTACGCGGCAAACGACGCGACGCAGCGGCCCCGGCGGGCAACATCGCAATAAGGTCGAAACCGCGGTCGTGCTGACGCATTTGCCCACGGGCATTCGGGCCGAGGCGAACGAAGATCGCAGTCAGTCGCTCAATGGCCAGACGGCGCTGTTTCGACTGCGACAAGCACTCGCCGAGGAGTTGCGCTCTCCGGTCGATGCGCAGTCACCGCCGAGCGATCTGTGGCGATCGCGCACCCGGGGACGAAAGCTCGCGGTCAGCGATCAGCATGACGATTTTCCGGCGCTGCTGGCCGAGGGACTCGATCGCGTTGCGGCGCATGAGTTCGACGTCAAAACCGCCGCCGAGTCGCTGCACGTCTCGACGACACAACTCGTGCGGTTCTTGCAACAGGCACCACGGGGCTGGCAGTGGGTCAATCAGCAACGTGAGATGCGCGGTCTGTGTCGATTGCGCTAGAACGACTCATCCTACTTTCGCCATTCGACCCGTTCGCGTTCTACGTGCGTCTCAGGACCGATGTGAAAGTCGCGCGTCTGATTGTAGATCACGATATCGCTCACTTTGTGCGACTTGCCGGTGAAGTGAAACGCGGCACCGACGTTGTCATGAATGCGACAGTTGCGGTAGGTCGTCGTGCAACGATTTACATCGGCCACGCCACCCGCCTGCGAACCGTTCCACGCGAACTCGGAATCGACCACGTCCATTTGCACGTCGTCATGGGCACTAATGCCTTCGTCGCAGTTGGAGAATCCTCGCACATTCTCGACGCGGATGCCGACCCACTTGTTGTGAATGTTGAAGCCGTCGTTCGAGGCGTGTTTCGCCGTGATGTTCTTGACGATGATGTGCGAACACGCGATGGTCACACAGCTGATCCCCGGCTTGGGCGGCAGAATGATCCGATTGGCGTCGGCCGTGCTCCCCTGCGGATGCTTGCCTTTCGGCCAGCGAAAGTAAAACGAGCCGTCGGCGGCGTAGCCCATCTGCCCAGGCGCGAGACGCTCGGCCGGCAGATAGCAACGCCCGACGCGATCGGGATGTTGCTTCTCCGCCTCGCGATCACGAGGAATGACGAGCGGAATCTCATCGACGAACAACCCGGGAAAGTCGCCGGCCGGCTGCGGTGCGCGTTCCTGCAAGGGCCCGTGCGAAGTCCAAATGTCGCCGCTCTTCTTCCACCCCTCGTCGGTCACATCAATCCCCAGATCGATGACCATCCCCTGCCCATCGAACACCGCGGGCTTATCGGGCGTACCCCCTTCGCGCAGCACGAGCGGAGTCTTTGACACCTTAGCCACCGGTTCCGCAGCCATCGCCAACGGGCTGACAAACATGGCGGCGGCGATGAGTCCTAATTTCCACGACCGTTTCATTTGCATGGGCATGCTTTCACGATGACTTGGATGGAATCCGGCAAGATTGATCGCCCACTCCGCATGTTCAACCGCTCTTACAGAAAGAGCTACTTGCCTTGAACGGGAGTCAATTCCTGAACGCGAATCTGGTGAAACTCCAGGTCGGTTTCGGCATCATGGGCCTGAAGTTGAATCGTGCCCGGCTCGAGTCGCAAACCACTACGAGGATTGGCGTGCGGGGTGCGGGTATCGGTCCAATCGGTCACTTGATACCCGTTGACCCAAGTGGCGAGATGCGGACCGTGAGCCACGACCGTCATGATGAACGGCTCGTGATCGACGGCGACGGCGCGACGGGCTTGCTGACGATCATCGATCCCGCCGGTCGTGTAGCCGTG
>JAEUIL010000160.1 GCA_016794255.1 Planctomycetaceae bacterium
TCATCGCGTTGCCGCTCGCTTGGGGTTTCGCGCCGCCATCGCGTGGGCGCGAACCCGCAAGCGCGCTGCTCAACTCGATCGAACGGGGAGACGTTCGAGTACTTCTCAGCAAACAACCGTTGTCGATTAGTGAATGAACAAGAACTGCTTTGAATTCACGAGCGACCACATCAGGTCTTCGTAAAAGCCCTTGGAGTTTTCGCCACTCTCGGCGAGCCATTTTTGAGCGGCTTTCAGTTCGTTCTCCGAGGGCCGACGCGACAAAGCGCTCAGGTACAACTCGGTCACGATCTGCTCGCTCGGCGCCTTGGCGGCAATCAGCTTGGCCAACCGGCCCTTGCTGTCGGTGATCTTGCCCGTCAACGTGTCGCCATTGAGCGTGTGCAGTGCTTGAGCCAGGTTCTCGTCGCTCGAGCGTTCGCATTCGCAAACACTCGCGCGGCGCGGCTTGCCGAACGTCACCAAGAAGTAGTCCGGGTAGTCGGCGTCGGGCAACTCGATCGCCCGGGTGCCAAGCGGCAGGTTCTTGAACTTCGTCGGCGAACCCGTGACTTGATCGATCGCATCGAGCAGCGGCTCGGCGCCGAGACGCTTGACGTGGAAGTAGCTGTAGAACTTCGAGTCACCGACGTTTTGCTTCGTCGGTTGCGACTCGAGCTGATACAGACGCGAGTTCATAATCACGCGCATCAGCTTCTTGACGTCGAAGTTGTCGTCGACCACTTGCTTGGCCAGTCGGTCGAGCAGCGCCGGGTTGGTGGGCGGGTTCGTGGCCCGCATGTCGTCGACCGGCTCGACCAAACCGCGACCGAGCAGATAGCCGACATAGCGATTGGCGATGTTCCGCGCGAGGAAGCGGTTGTCCTTGGCCGTGAGCCACTTGGCCAAATCGACACGGCGATCGGCCGACTCGTTTTCTTGCGGGGCGGCTTCGAGCGGCGTCGGCTTCATCACCTTGCGTGTCTTGGGATGCGAGACCTCGCCGCTGTTCTTGACCATCACGACCGACTCGCGACCAAACAGACCGAACTCAAGACTGTTCTTCGAGCCGACTCGGGCGAAGTACGCAGCAAAGCCGTAGTAGTCGTCTTGGCTGTACTTCTCGAACGGATGATGGTGGCACTTGGCGCACTGCAACCGCACACCGAGGAACAACTGCGCGGTTTGCTCGCTGAGATCGAGCGGATCGTTCGCCACACGGAAGTAGTTGGCCGGGCCCGAGCGGTAGATCGACCCCTTGGCCGTGATCAACTCGCCGACGAACTGATCGAACGGCTTGTTCTGCCGCATCGATTCCTTGATCCAGTTGTGCATGGCCCACATGCCTTGCTCGCCGAGCTTGGCACTGGTGTTGCGAATCAAGTCGGCCCATCTGAGCGACCAATACGCGGCGTACTCGTTGTTGTGCGTATCGCGTTTCGGATCGCCGGTGAGGCCGAGCAACTCGTCGATCAGCTTGGTCCGCTTTTGCGGGTCTTTCGAGGCGACAAAGCTCGTCGCTTGTTCGACGGTTGGCAGCGTGGCAATGGCGTCGAGATACGCGCGGCGCACGAACGTGGCGTCGTCACATAACGGCGACGGGGTGATGCCGAGTTCCTTGAACTTCACCACGGCCAGTTCATCGACAAAGTTGTTGTTCTTCCAGTCGGCCAACTCGGCCTTGGGCGACAGCGGCACGACGACCATCGAGATCTCGGCCTGACCCTCGAAGCGGACCATGACCGGCGCTTGACCGCGACCCACGGTGCGGAAATAGCCGTCGTTGTTCACCACCACGACCGCATCGTCCATGCTGTCGTAACGCGCGAACTGCGTCACGTCACGCTGCCGGCCATCCGAGTAATGTGCGACGACGCGAATCTGCTGCTCAATCTTGTCGGCACCCCAACGTTCCTTGGGATAGACTTCGATCTTGGTGACGTGAGCATCCTTGGCAGGGACCGGAGCCGGTGCGCCACAAGCGATCCAGCTTTGGAACAGCCGATCTTCGACCGAGTCGGGATCCCAACGCTTGCCGCCCGTGTGAGCGATACGATTCGACGGCTTCTTGAGGATCAAGCTGTCGGCCGGGTTCATGAAGTTGACGCGCCGCGCTTGGCGATCGCGCACGATCTGCACATAGTCAACGTCGGGCTCGTAGCCGAACACCGACAACTTGAAGCCGCCTTTGCCGTATTGCGCGGCGTGACACACGACCTGGTTGCAACCGTATTTGCCGAAGAGCGGCACGATCTGTTCCGCGTAGCTGATCTTCGGTTCGTCGACGACGTTCGCGACCTCGACCGGCATCTCGCGCGACTCTTTGCCGACCGTCACCTTGATCGTGGTTTTGCCGTTGGCCACGGCCCACACGCGGCCGGTCTCGCTGACCGTCACGACCTTCGGATCACTCGACACGAACTTAGCCTGACGCGAAACGTCGGAGCTGCGTGCATCGACCTTGCCCGAGGTGTCGAGTTGGTTGAGCACGAGTTGGCAATGGGCATAGTTGCCGTCGAGTTGGACCCTGGCCGGCTCGATATGAAACGGCGCGGCGAACACCGGCGCGGCAATCATGGTCACAACGGCAAACAGAGCGAGGCGAGACAGGGTCATCGTGAGACCTCCTCGAGGCAGATTTTGGGCAGGCGGGGGTAGCGCGACGGGGGGTCGAACTACGAGGCGGGCGGGGAGACGTATCAAACGCTCATTATGAACGATCGACCGGGGTCGTGCCAAGAGTTTTCTTAAGTCGAATGCTTCGGATTAGTCGCCGTAGAAATCGCGATCCGAGACACCCCGCTCGGGAGTTAGGGTGAGGGGAAGCTTTCAACACGGAGAGCACGGAGGTCACGGAGACAAAGTCAGAGGAATAATGCAGTTGGAAGCACTGTAGGAACCCTGACCACAAAAGCCAATTTTATTACTGGCTGTTTGGTTCATTGGCCTGATTTGGACTTCTCTCCTGCCTTCTTCTCCGTGCCCTCCGTGCTCTCCGTGTTGAAATCTCCCCGTTAACCCTGCCGACGACGCTAGTCACCAACCGATAAACGATCTCAGACGACCGCCCACCCGCCTGCTAGCAACTTCCCATACAAAGCGCTTGATCCGTCCAGCGGACCATCGCTATACTGCACCAGTTAGTCCCGCCCCAGCCTTACCCCGCCTGACTCTCGCCTCTTGGAGGTCCCGCCATGCTCAACCTCTTCCCGTCTCTATTGCGTGATTGCGAAGGTGTCCGCCGCCGCGAGTTCCTTAAGATCGGCGCTCTGTCCGGCTTGGGTATCAGCTTGCCGAGCTTCCTGGCCCAACGTGCCGCGATGGCCAAGCAAGGCGTCGCTGCCAAGGACATCAACTGCATCGCGATTTGGACCCAAGGTGGCACGAGCCATCACGACACGTTTGATCCCAAGCCCGGTGCGGCGGCCAGCGTGCGCGGCGAGTTCAAGTGCATCGACACCGCCATCCCCGGCGTGCAATTCACCGAAGTCTGCGCGAACTTCGCCAAAGAAGCCAAGCGGTTCAGCGTGCTACGCAGTCTCAACCCGCGCAACGGCAGCCACGGCACGGCCGACGCGTACATGATGAGCGGTCGCAAGTTCAACCCGGCCCAGATCTATCCGACCTACGGCGCGGTGGTCAGCCATCAAAAGGGCTTCAAGACCGCGATGCCGGCCTATGTGCAGTTGGGCGACAACATCGACTATCGCTTTGGTGGCGGTGTCGCCGGTCACTTGGGCGCTCAGCACAATCCGTTCAAGATCGTGTCGGATGCGAACTCGCCCGAGTTCTCGGTGCGCGACATCACGTTGCCCAAGGGGATCGACATGGGCCGGGTGCAACGTCGTCAGACGATGCTCGGTGCGATCGACGATCTGCAACGCGAAGCCGAAGTGCAACCGGCCGCCTTCGACGCGCTCGACGAGCACTTCAAAGCCGCGTTCAAGATGATCACCGCTCCGGAAACGAAGAAAGCGTTCGATCTGGCCAGCGAAACGGACAAGACTCGTGACGCGTATGGTCGCACCAAGTTCGGCCAATCGGCACTGTTGGCCCGTCGCTTGATCGAGTCGGGCGTGCGGTTCGTGACGCTGACCGACGGCGGTTGGGACACGCACCAGAACAACTTCACGTCGCTCAAGACGCGATTGATGCCGCCGGTCGACCAAGCGTTGCCGACGTTGTTTGCCGATCTCGAAGCGCGTGGCTTGCTCGAGACGACGATGGTAATCTGGTTGACCGACTTCGGTCGCACGCCGAAGATCAACTCGGCTAGCGGTCGCGATCACTGGGCCAGCGCCGCGTTTGCGGTCGCCGCCGGTGCCGGTATCCCGGGCGGTTTGGTGCTCGGCAAGACCGACGACGAAGGTGGCGCTCCGGTGAGCAACGAGTACTTTGCCGAAGACATTGGTGCCACGATCTACACCAAGCTTGGCATCCCGCTCGATTTGGTCACGTACACTCCGGAAAACCGGCCGATCGAGTTGAACAACGGCAAGGTGATTCGCGAGTGGATGTAAACCCGCGGCGAGTCACGAATTCAAACTGATCAACCACAGCGGCACAGTTCTCACCCGAACT
>JAEUIL010000228.1 GCA_016794255.1 Planctomycetaceae bacterium
TTCGCAGGCGGCGTGATCGTCGTGGGGGACGCCGGCGGCGGGGTCGTCGCTTGCGCCGCAGGCATCGAGACCGGCATCTGCGGCGGCGAGTTCGGAGAAATGCTGGCGGCGGTCTCGGGCGCTGTCGGGCTCGGCGTTTGATTCGGCAGATTCGAGACCGGCGTGTTCAAGCTCACGCCCGGAAGCGCGCTGCTCGCACTGGGCGGTGTCGCGGGTGTCGCAGGCAACACGGGATTGCTCGGCAAACTGCTCGCGTTCTGCGGTCCTGCGAGCGTCATGGTCGGCGGACTCGGCACGGCGCTCGGCGGTGGTGTCGGGGTCGAAAGCGCAACGGGCGCGATGCTCGCCGAGTTCGTCGGAGCCGCGAAGTTGGATGTCGATGGCGGGAGTTGCACCTGCGGCGCGGTGTCCCAATGAGCGGCCTCGGACGGAGGCGTCGCCGGCCGGACCGTGTAGTTCGAATACATGCCGTACGCCACGGCCGAGAGCACCGCAGCGACGAGTAATGTTTTAATAGTGTTCACGATCGTCCTCCATGACGATGCAAACCGGTTGCTCACAAATCAGCGCAGCATCTGCGCCGCCACCGTATAGGGGGCCGGGATGATACTGCATTGCCCCCTGCGAAGCTATGTCAAGTTGAGCGACGAGCCCCGGCGAATGCTAGCGACCGACACCTTGCCGAGCAGAGCCGGTACGACCTACGATAAGTTGTGTCGTGCCACGGTTCTTTCTCGACGCTAGCAGTCGTTTTACCATGCCCGCTCCTGAGCATCCTACCGATCCCCACGGTTTCCGCGTTCCACAGCGGTTCGACGACTCGGCCGCCGTGCCCCCCGCGCCGGACCGGTTTCGTCGGCAACTGCAGGCGATGGTGAGCGTCGTGTTGACCATCGCCGCCGGTCTGCTGTTGTTCCGCTCGGAGCTAGCGGACACCGGTCGCGAGGCGATGGCCAACTATTACCTGAACCGCGCTCGCCCGCATATCTTGCAGCAAGACTACAACGCCGCTCTCGTCGAGGTCGACCGGGCCATCGAATGGCACGACAAGGGCATCAATCTGTATCAGATGCGGAGTCAGTTGCACGGCAAGCTCAAGCAGTTCGACGCTGCGGTGGCTGATTTGACCGCGGCCATGGAGAAGCTCCCGACGGACGACAAATCTCAACGTCGCGAATTGCTCATAGAGCGGAGCGTGATGTATCAGCGGCAGCGCAAGCAGACCGAGGCGCTCGCCGATTTGGACCAAGCGTACAACATTCGCTCGGCCAAGAACTCGACGCTGCTCAACAACCGCGCGTATGCCCGGGCGGTGTTCAATGTCGAAATCGAAGGGGCCCTCAAAGACATCAAACAGGCAATCGAATGGGCCGACCGAGCGCCGAATGCGTCGTTCATCGATACCCGCGGGTACGTGTACTTCCGGCTGAAACGATATGACGAAGCGCTCAAAGACATTGAGCAGGCGATTGAACTGACCGAAGCCGAACGGGTCGAGGATATCGCACGCATGGAAGCGTTGAAATCGCCCACCTACGTTCGCGAACAGGTCTTGAAGAGTTACGACGAATCGTTGGCCGTGATGTATCACCATCGCGGCGAGATTCACGAGCAGCTTGGCAACAAGACCCAGGCCGAGGCGGATATGAAGAAAGCCAAGGAGATGGGTTACGATCGCGAGGCGGGCGTGTTCTAGGCGAAGAGTATCCATCACGCTCCGCGTGATGGCGGATGATCTGTTTGACAATGAGCAGTCGAAAACGTTCGCGCCGAGTCGTTTCCAGCGCACATCACGCGGACCGTGATGGATACTCTTTTTGGTGAACTCGAGGCGTTGCGAGGGGACTCGATGGACAGGCACCCGCCGCTGGATGAGGAACTGCCGGAGCCGCCCCGGCGTTGGGAGCCGATCCTAGGCCGCTTCTCGATCCGCTCGATTCTGCTGGCCACGGTGATGGCGTCGGCCGGGGCGTCGGCGTTCTCGGCCGGCTACTATACCGTGGCGATCGTGGCAATCGCGTTCACAGTCGCGGCGTTTATCGCCTTTGCCCCGCAGCCGAATCGCGACTCGCAACGAAGCTGGTGGTGGCGATGGCTGTTGCGAATGCTCGCGGGCAGCGTCTGGGGATTGGTCTTGGGCCTAATCGCGGGCGGCGTGCTGTGGTACACGCGTCCGCACCTGATCGGCTCGTGGGAAGTGATTTACATTCTTGCGCTCAGCGGCGCGGTGTTCGGACTCGTGTTCGCCCGCACGATCAACGGGTTGTTTACGACGCTCTTGCGGCTGCTCCGCGTATTCCTGCCGTGAAGTAGATGCTTAGTGTTTGGTGTTTGGTAAGAAGCGACCTAAAGAGTGATGCGATCCATCGCTGGACTTATGTACAAGCACCAAGCACCAAGCACCAAGCACCAAGCACCAAGC
>JAEUIL010000308.1 GCA_016794255.1 Planctomycetaceae bacterium
AGCGCGGCAAGTTGCTCTTCATCGCCACCGGCGGTGATTGCTCCGAGTCTCAACGAGACCAGGAACATCGCACCGGTTTTGCGACGGTGAATCGCTTCGAGCGTGTCGAGCGTGTGTGTTTTGTTCTCGGCGAGGTCGTCGACCTGTCCACCTACGAGTGCCGTGGCGCCGGCCGCTTGGGCCAGCTCGACACAACACCGCGCGGCAGTGCTCGCCGGTCGAGTATGTTTGGCGATCACCTCGAAGGCCAGCGTCAACAACGCGTCGCCCGCCAGAATCGCGAGCCCCTCGCCGAAGACGACATGATTCGTCGGCCGACCGCGACGCAGATCGTCGTCGTCCATCGCCGGCAGATCGTCGTGGATCAGCGAGTAGGTATGGATCATCTCGACGGCCGCAGCCGACGGGAGCGAGTTCTCTAAGTTACCACCGCAAGCCTCGGCCGCACTTAACACCAACAGCGGACGTAACCGCTTGGCGGGGGCCAATAAGCTGTAGCGGATCGCTTCTTGCAGCCGGGCTGGACAGTCCGGGGGCAACTCGGTGTAGGTCGCCAAAGCCCGTTCGATTTGCGGACGCGTCTGAGCAGCGTAGTCGACGAAAGCAAGGTGACGCGTCGGCATTGAGATGGTTCAGAGGGGATAAGCCGGCCTCGACGATCGGGACCGCGGTTCCCGTTCTATGTCCGTCGAGCCGAATTGGTTCGCCAAAATCTTGGCAGACGAGCTGCTACCAGTCGGCGACCATTTGGCTATTTTAAGAGAACCCCCCCGAGACGTCTATTAGTAGGTTAGGGTTTGACTCAGAATTGGTAGACTTTGAGGGCTGAGAATGGCCGTACCGCTGGTTACGATAGCATTGCAGTGGGCCTGCGAGGTGTTTCCTGTTGGGGGGACGCCTGCGTAACAAAGTAGCCGAACACGCCAGCGTTTGTGTGGTTGCCGCGTCGCAGGGCTCCCGAATTCAGGCGAATTCGGCTGCGAGAAAAGCGTTTTCAGACCCGATTCGATCACGCGTCAATTTCTAGAGTCTGTACCCGTCGTTGACTACAATTGACCCTATGGACGAACCAACTCAACCCACGTCGGAAAAGAAACCGTTTTGGCCCACTGGCACGCCGGGGAGTGCGCCACCCGCGCCGCCAGTGCAGCCGGGAGTGACACCTGTCGTACCGCCGAGCGCCACCGCACCCAGCGCGGCGAGCAGCGACGATGTCGCGATCAACGTCGGCTCGGTTGCGGCCGAGTCGCCGAGCATTCCGCCGCTGCCACCTGCGAGCAAGCCGGAAGACTTCCGCGAGAAGATGAAGCCGGTCATGGAGAACGCCAAGACGGCGGCGGTCACCGCAGCTTCGCAAGCTAAGAAGATGGCCGAGCAAGGGGCGCGAAACGCCTGGCCCGTGATCGAGCCGTTCTTGAAACGCTGCTGGCTCAATCTACGTGTCTGGGTGCCGCAGTTGGCAAACCCCGATTTCCGCGCGCGGCAGGTCGTGTATCACGCCAGCGATGTGTTGTCTGACGGCTATTGGAACGTCGAGCTCGCGCGGCAATGCTGGCTCACCGGCAAGACCGACACCCTCGCTGAGCACAAGCTCGAGTTGCCCGTTCGATCGCATGAGAATCCATTGCAGATCGTGCTCGCCACGGTCGCGACGTTGATGGTGCTGTTTCTCCTGTGGTGGTTCTTCTCGTTGGGCGGCTTCATTCTGTGGATCGTCGCCGGTCTGATTGGCTATGCCGTGCTGCGGTTGAAGAGCTGGCCGGAACACGTGCGCGTCACGTATTGGGCGAGCCCCGAGGCGGGCGACGCGATGCCCGCTCCTGAGGTCGTCGCGGCTGACGGGCGTTTGACCGTGGTCACGGTCGACAAGCGACTCGCCGAGGCGACGCGGAAGTCGATCGCCGCCAAACGCGCCGCGGCCGCTCAAGCTCGTGCTGCAGGTTTCGCTCCGGCCGCGCCACCGACTCGCGCCACGATGTCGCTTGATGATCGTCCCACCTCGGCCCCGGCGCACGACCCGACATTGGGCACGATGCGTCCTCGGGCTCCCGAGCCCACGCCGCCGACGACGCCGCTCTCGAACTACAAGCGGGATGAGCTACCGCCGTTGAAGTTGGATGACTAAGTTGTTCTTGGTGCTTGGTTCTTAGTGCTTGGTGTTCACGCCTGCTGCCAGCAACGCCTGCAAAGCATCGACCAAGAACCAAGCACTAAGCACCATCTCATATCCGTCTTGTGCCAATTCCCTCGCAACGCGATAATCCCCGGCCTTTTTGGTTTCGGATTCCTTCGCGTTTCGCTCTGAGGTTGGCCCCATGCAGCGACCATTGCTTTGGCTCACGGGTCTCGCGGTGCTGGTGACGAGTGCACTCGGTTGCCATCCGATGAACTACACCGATCAAGGCACCTTGCTCGGCGGTGCGACCGGTGCGGGCGTCGGCGCTCTCATCGGTGAAGCGACGGGCGGCAATGCGGGTCCCGGCGCTCTCATCGGCGCAGGCGTCGGCGCGATCGCCGGCAACTTTGTCGGCAACGGACTCGACGAGGTCGAAGCTCGCAATCGCGCGCAGATCGCCGCTCAGATGGGACGCCAAATTCCGGTCGGCGGCGTGCAACCACAGGATGTCATCGCCATGGTCCGCTCGGGCGTCGATGAAGAGCTGATCGTAAATCACATTCGCGCCAACGGCGTCGCCGTGCCGCTGCAGGCCAACGACGTGATCGCGTTGCAACAGCAAGGCGTCAGCAAAGGGATCATCATGGCGCTGCAAACGTCGCCTCGCCCGCAGATGGCGGGTCCGCCGGCGGCCATGCCCGTCGCCGCTCAACCGGTCATGATGGCTCAGCCGTATTACTATCCGCCGCCGGTCTACTACGGACCGCCTCCCTGGCGACCCGCACCGAGTTTCTACTACTCGCATCACTCGCACCATCGGCCCCGTTCGTCGATTGGCTTCTCGTTCAGCAATTGATCGCCGCCTGCCGAAACAGTGCGAACTTATTCTAGCCAGCGTTCGCAACGCCCCTGGGGCCACTCTATTATTCAACGTAGGGTGGGTCGAGCAAGGCGAGGCCCACGCGGTCGGAAGTTTGATCGACGTTGAATTTGCTGCCGGAGCGGTGGGCCTCGCGGACTCGACCCACCCTACTTTCAAAAACTGCGTAGCCCTGTCGCAGCGCACCCGGCCGGTTGACGATCGGCATTGATCCAGCGACATTGACGTTTCGTGGCCGTGTTCCCGCGGCGCTTCAACGGATTGCTAATGAGACCTGCGTCATGGCTGACAAGACCTTTTCATCTCTCATTCGCGGCGAATTCAGCAAAGCCCACATTCGCAACGGCGAGCAATATTTCTTCGGCGGACACGTCAAACTCGTCGAGGCAGCCGACGATCACGTCCACTATACCGTCAGCGGTTCGGCAGCCGATCCGTATGACGTGGTCTTTGCTTGGGAATCAAGCCGCGGTGGACGAATTGCCTCGATCTGCACCTGTCCCGCCTGGGAAGACTGGGGTATTTGCAAGCATCAATTCGCCGCGGCGTTGATGGTCGACCTCAATTCTCAAGCACCGGCCAGTGTGCTCGCACACGCCGAATTGCACCTCGAACCAAGCGAAGCTTTGCTCAGGGAGTTCGGCCTGGAGGATGATTACGCCGACGACTACGACGATGACGAAGATGTAGATGACCGAACCGAGATCATCGCCGAACATCTAGCGAAGTCATTGACCGCGCGTCCCGCGTCAACCGCTTCCAAGTCCAAGACCAAGTCGGATTCAACGATTGCCCCCAAGCCATGGTCTTGGCAACAGATCCTCAAGGCCAACGCTCCCATGCTGCGGGCCGAGCCCACCTTGCAGCCGGTCACCGGACTATCACCGCCGCGTGAGGCGTGGTTTGTCATTCCGCTTGCCGAATGTCAGAGCACTCTTAAGTTCAAAATCCATTTGTACTATCGTGAGCGAAAACTCAACGGCGAGTGGGGCAAAATCCGCCTGCTGAGCGCGTCGCCGGGACAGATCAACCTATTCGGCGATCCCGAGGACCGCGCCATTCTCGACTGGGTGGCCCGCAGTGCTTTCGGCGACCACTCATTCGGGAGCAGTTACTACTCCGCGTACGCTTCCTCGGTCAGCCGCATTGTTGTGCCCGAGGCGATGTTGCAAGCCGTGTTACCGCGACTTTGTGCCCGTGGCCGGTTGCTCGGCCAACACAAAGAAAGCGATTCGCTCGAAACCGCTCAGCCTCTACACATTGATCCCGGTCCTGAATACCAGTTCCGCATGCCCGTGACCCGCACGGCTCGGAATCAACCGTGGACCGTCACTGGCGAGTTGTTCCGCGAAGGGGAAACGCTCCCGTGTACCGAGGCGCACTTAGTGTTACCCGACGGCACGATGTGGATCGAGAACCGTCTCGCCCGGGTCGCTTGCCAAGGTCACCTCACGTGGCTCGCCATGCTGCGACGCTTGGGTTCGCTCGAAGTGCCCGCGGCGCATCTCGATGACTTCGTCGCCCAATGTTGGCAACTGGGTGGCGAGCCGCCGCTGGTGCTGCCGCCTGAAGCGGATTGGAAGTTTCACGATGTCGAGCCGCGGTCGCTCGTTCGTTTCAAGCCGCATGCGTGGGACAAAGACAAACTCAACGTTACCGCCGAGTTCCACTACGGCAAGGCCACGATCAACGCCCAAGCCGACAGTCCATCCCTGATTGATCGCGACGAGCGACAGATCATTCGCCGCGATCGCATGTTTGAACTTAATCGGTTGCAGGAACTCAGCAGCTTCGGCATGAACGAAGATCGCTACGATCGCAAGTTTCTGGGTGTCATGCCAACCAAACGCTTGGCCAACGCGATTCCGCAACTCATGGCTCGCGGCTGGCAAGTCGAGGCCGAGGGCAAACTGATCCGCACGGCTGGCAACTTCAAGTTCAACGTCACCACCGGCGTCGATTGGTTCGATCTCGAAGGTCAATGCGACTTCAACGGCCAAGTGGTGCAGCTGCCCGAGTTGCTCAAAGCGCTGCGACAGGGGAAGAAGTTCATCACGCTCGGCGATGGCACCCAAGGCATGCTGCCCGAGAAATGGCTCGAGAAATTCGGCGCGGTGGTCGGGCTGGGCGAGGCCGACGGGACCGCGGTTCGCTTCCGCCGCTCGCAGGGGATGTTGCTCGACGCTCTGCTCGCCGCGCAGGAACAACAGGCGATCGACATCGATCGCGCGTTCAGCAAATTCCGCCAGCAGATCGCCTCGTTCGCGGGCATTACTCCCGGCAAAGAACCGAAGACGTTTCAGGGTGAGCTGCGCGAATATCAGCGCGTGGGGCTCGGTTGGTTTCAGTTTCTCACCCAGTTCGGACTCGGCGGTTGCTTGGCCGACGACATGGGCCTGGGCAAGACGATTCAGGTCTTGGCGCTGCTCGAATCGCGTCGCGCGGCCAAGTCGCGGGCAAACGGCGAACGCTTACCATCGGCGATCGTCGTGCCGCGCAGTCTCGTGCACAACTGGCTCGAAGAGGCGTCGCGATTTACGCCCAAGCTGCGCGTCGTCAACTTCTCGGGCGCTGATCGCGGCAAGGTGTTGCCTACCGCCGACAACGCCGACTTGATCGTCACGACCTACGGCATCTTGCGCCAAGACATCGAACTCTTCTCGGCCGCGAGTTTCGACTACGCCATTCTCGACGAAGCGCAGGCGATCAAGAACGCCGACTCACAAGCGGCCAAGGCCAGTCGCTTGCTCAAGGCCACTCACCGCCTCGCGCTCACGGGCACGCCGGTCGAGAATCGCTTGTCGGAACTGTGGTCGATCGTCGAGTTCCTCAACCCGGGCATGCTCGGCCAAACGCAGACCTTTCGTCAGTCGCTGGGCAACAGCCGCGCCACCGACGACGACACGCTCGCGCTCGTGGCCCGCGCCGTGCGACCGATTTTGCTCCGCCGCACCAAATCGCAAGTGCTCACCGAGTTGCCCGAGAAAACCGAGCAAACGCTGTATTGCGAGCTCGAAAAGCCGCAGCGGCGGCTGTACAACGAGCTGCGCGATCATTATCGTGCCGCGCTCGATCAGAAGATCGCGACCGACGGCCTAGCCAAGAGCAAGATCGTGGTGCTCGAAGCGCTGTTGCGGCTGCGTCAAGCCGCGTGTCACCCCGGTTTGCTCGACCCGAAACGGGTTAAAGACAAGAGCGCCAAGCTCGACTGCCTGCTCGAACAACTGCGCGAGGTGACGGCCGAGGGACACAAGGTCCTCGTCTTCTCGCAATTCACGTCGCTCTTGGCGATCGTCAAGCAGCAGTTCGACGCCGAGAAGATTCGCCACGTGTATCTCGACGGTAAGACCCGCAAGCGGCAGGAAGTCGTCGATCAGTTCCAGAACGATCCGGCGATTAGCGCGTTTCTGATCAGCCTCAAGGCGGGTGGCGTCGGTTTGAATCTGACCGCGGCCGACTATGTGTTCATCCTCGACCCATGGTGGAATCCGGCGGTCGAGGCTCAAGCGGTCGATCGGGCTCACCGCATTGGTCAAGCCAAACGTGTGTTTGCGTATCGCTTGATCGCGCGCGACACGGTCGAAGAAAAGATTCTGCAACTGCAAGGGGACAAGCGTCGGTTGGCCGACGCCATCGTCTCGGCCGACGACAGTGTGATTCGTCAGTTGACCGCCGAAGACTTGCAGTTGCTCTTAAGTTGACAGCTCATTCGGAGGCCGGCAACCGGCACAGTTCCGGCAAAGACCGTTAGGACAGAGAGTACTCGTGACATGAACGGCTCGGGTATGAAGCGTTGGGTGATCTTTGCCTTGTTGAGCGTCGTTCTGTTGGTCAGTGCAGCGTCAGCAATCTGGAAGGTTCACCTCGCTCTCGATGCAGAAAGCACTCATCAAGCGTATTTGCAAACAATCGAAGCGATTGCGCTTTATCTCGCGCATCACGATCGACGTTGGCCACCCGATTTAGAGGCACTCGCTTCGTTTGCGTTGAAGCATGACGCCGAGTCGTTTCGTTCTCTCGACAACCTCACGGACCTGCAACGTCGCGTGGAGATTCGTTTTGACGTAACGCCAGAAGAGGTTGTTGGCATGGATAGCCAAACCTTCGATGCTGTGCGACCGAGAGAACCTCACTTCGGCGAAATTAGTCGGTCGATCGAGCGATTATTGCAAGCGGCGAAAGGTTGCCGTGAGCCCCAACGGGGCGCACGTCGTTAGCCAGGAGGCGTGAGCCCCTGGATCGCCGATCCTCGCTAGACCACCAACCTCCAACGGGACATTACCACGCGAGCAACCGTTACCCATCCAGCGGTAGCATCGACCGCTCGCCACTCGCGCGGCTCTCCAAGAACCCCTGCAACAAAATCTGCGCGGCTAACATATCCAACCGCTGCTTCCGCTTCTTGCGCGGCATGTCGACCTCGATCAAGATTTGCTCGGCCTGCTTGCTGGTATACCGCTCGTCGCAAAACACCAGCGGCAACTGCGTCAATTCCTGCAACCACTTCGCAAACGCGCGGGCCTCGACCGACTTGGCACTGTCGCCGCCGTCGAGATGCACCGGCAGCCCGACCACGATGCCGACAATTTCCTCGCGCTGCATGAACTGGCGAAACCAACGCGTCTCGGCCTGCACGCCGTTGCGCTGATAGTTTTCGACCGGGCTGGCCAGCGTTTGCCGGCGATCGCTGACCGCCACGCCGATCCGTTTCGTGCCGTAGTCGATCCCGGCTAGTCGGCCGCTCGTGGGCAACTCGTTGTTCATCGTTTACTCCACGTGCATGCCCAGCTGTTTCATCTTGCGATACAGGTTCGACCGATGCAGCCCGAGCAGATCGGCGACGCGGCTCATGTTGCCCCCGGCCCGTTTGACGGCCTGTTGAATGTAGTCGGCCTGGAACAGATCGGTGGCCGCGCTGAGATGCAAATCGCTCGGCACGACGCTCGTCGGATCGGCTCCCGGAGCGAGAATAAACGCCAAATCCTCAACCTCAATCCGATCACCGGCGACCAGATACGCGATTCGTTCCATCAAGTTACGTAACTCACGCACGTTGCCGGGCCAGGTGTGTGTCTCCAATCGTCGAGCCGCCGCGGCCGAGAACTTCGGGGGCGTGCGTCGCGCTTTGATCGAGAAGTCCCGCAAGAAGTGCTCGGCGAGCACGGTGATGTCCGTGCCCCGATCGCGTAGCGGCGGCAGTGTGAGCGACACGACGTTGAGCCGATAGAACAAATCTTGCCGGAACTTCTTCTGACGCACGAGTTCGCCCAGGTCTTGGTTCGTCGCGGCCACGAGTCGCACGTCGACCGAGATCGGTTTCGAGCCGCCGACGCGCACAATGATTTTCTCTTCCACGACGCGCAGCAACTTCGCTTGACCACCCAGGCTCAAGTCGCCAATCTCGTCAAGAAACAGCGTCCCGCCGTGAGCCAGCTCGAACTTGCCGGTGCGTGAGTCGCGGGCATCGGTGAACGCTCCTTTCTCGTGGCCGAAGAGTTCGCTCTCGATCAATGTCTCGGGCAGTGCCGCGCAGTTGACCGAGATCAACGGCTGATCTCGCCGCGAACTTTGATAATGGACCGACTGCGCCACGACATCCTTGCCGGTGCCGTTCTCGCCCAAGACGAGCACCGCCAAATCGGTCTGCGCCACGCGGCGGATCGTCGATCGCAGCGCCTCGATCGCCGGGCACTGTCCCACGAAATGCACGCGTTCGGCCGCTTGATCGCTGATTTGCCGGCGCGATTCGACCAACTGCTGACGGTCTTGCGTGTTCGCTAGCGCGATCGCGGCCTGAGCGGCGAGTTCGCTTAAGGTCGCTTCGTCTTCGTCGGAGAAACTTCCTTCGAGCTTATTGATCGCTTCAAACGCGCCGATCACTTCGCCCGAGGCGCTGCGCATCGGCACGCAGAGCAACGTGCGCGTCTGGTAGCCGAGCGACTTGTCGACTCGATGGTCGATGCGCTTCTGATCGCGATCAAGATCGACGCGACCCGCGACCCCGGTGCGCACGACGTTGCCGACCAAGCCGACATCATCCGCGATGCGTAGCTCGCCGTTCTCGACACCCAAGGCCGGACGCCCGACGAGTTCCTTCTGCGGTCGATGCCAGAGAAAAATGGTCGCCCGATCGCAACGGAGCATCTCAGTGGCCACGCGAGCCATTTGCTCTAAGAGCGGCTCCATCTCGTGAATCCGATTCCAGCGCGCGGCCGCGTCGAGCACCGCTCGCAACCGCACGCGGTCGGTCTCGTTGCGAGCCATGCGACGCCGCAGTTCGAGCAACCGGCCCAGCACGAGCGCCGTGGCGGTGACCAATTCCTTTTGACGATCGGCGGCGGCCGTGGTGTGAATCACGAGCAACTCACCGGTCATCGCCCGTTCAACGAGCGGCGCGGCGAGCCAGTTCCCTTGAGCGACGGTTTGCTCGCGATCGAGCGTCTCGGCCAACATCGGCAGCGGCAACGGCTGCGGTCGGCCATGCTCAACAATCGGTCGCCATTGACCTTGGCCGCTAGTCACAAGCGTGGCGAAGTCGGCCCCCACCTGTGGCGCGAGTTTGCCCAGTGCGGTGGCGGTGAACGCGTCGAGCGACGGGGCATCGACGGCGAGTTGGCCCAGGTCATTGAGCAACGTCAGCGAGCGAAGTTCTTCAGCAGCCAGCGACATAGGTTGGAAACCAGCGGGCAAAATTGATGACACGAAGGGTTGGGGTGAAGTCAAGTTTACATCAATTTGCGAGTCTGTCAGGTCAAAATGATCGACTCGAATGAGATGGCGCAGCAATCCCGGGGTGATTTGCGGCCAGTCGCGTCCTCATTTCGATGCGACCGAGGTGCTTAAGTGCTTAACGACGCACTCGACCTCTGGTTGAGCCTTCCGCCTAAATCGTCTAAGCTGACCGGTTTACGGCATGGCGGAGGACCGTCAGCGCCCTGTTTCATGATGTTGTGCGGAGAAGAGCGATGGGACTGTTTGACGGCAAGAAGGGTATCGTGCTGGGGGTGGCCAATGACAATTCGATCGCTTGGGCCGTCGCCAAGTTCTTGATGGACGAGGGTGCCCTGTGCGGGTTCACGCATTTGCCGGACCGCCCAGATGACGAACGGCAACGCAATCGCCGCCGCGTCTCGCAGTTGACCGACACCTATCCGAACCACGCCAAGTTTCTGCTGCCGCTCGATGTTTGCAAGGACGAAGACTTGCAGAGCGTGATGAAGACGGCCGGCGAGACGCTCGGCAAGCTCGACTTTGTCGTGCACTCGATCGCCTACGCCGGCATGGACGATCTCAAGCGCGACACGATCGACACCAGCCGCGAAGGTTTTAAGACGGCGATGGAGATCAGCGCGTACAGCTTGCTGGCCGTGGCGCGTGAGGCTCGCCCGTACCTCAACAATCCGGCGAGCATCGTGACCATGACGTACTTTGGTGGCGAGAAGGCGGTGCCCGGCTACAACGTCATGGGCATCTGCAAGGCGGCGCTCGATTCGTGCGTCAAATACCTGGCCTTCGACTTGGGTCCGCAAGGCGTGTGGGTCAACGCCGTGAGCGCCGGTCCCGTGCGAACCTTGGCCGGCCGAGCGGCGGGGGTCGACGACATGTTGTCGCTCTACGAGAAGATGGCCCCGATGCAACGCAATATCACCCACGAAGAAGTCGGCCGCAGCGCCGCGTTCCTGCTCAGCGATCTGTCGAACGGTATCACCGGCGAGATCCTGCACGTCGACGCGGGCTACAATGTGATGGGCTCGCCCGGGCGGTTGTTGGATGAGGTGAAGTTGGGTGGGTAAGGGAGGAGTGGTTGGTGGCTGGTGGTTAGTTGTTGGTAGTGAGTAGGCGAGTAGGTGGGGGAGAGATGATGTCTTTACCAACCACTAACCACCAACCACTAACCACCATCTCGATCGCGGTGGTCGAGCACGACGACCAATTCCTAATCGGCGTGCGGCCGGAGGGTGTGTCGCTGGCCGGGTATTGGGAGTTTCCGGGGGGCAAAATTCAGCTGGGTGAATCGCCCGAAGCGGCGGCACGGCGCGAGTGTCTTGAAGAGACCGGCTTGGAAGTCGTGATCGGGGCGGCTTATCCCGAGGTCGTGCATCAATACGATCACGCCAAGCTGCGGCTGCATTTCCTCGCCGCGCGACCTGTCGATGCCGCCGTAGCGCCGCAGCCGCCGTTTCGCTGGGTGCGCCGCGATGAGCTGGCACACTTCACGTTTCCACCGGCGAATGAGGCGCTGGTGCGGTATTTGGTGGGCGCGAAACCGCCAGCGAGCAACAGGCCGGATAGTTGACAGCGAGCGCTGTTTAGGTGGTGGGACGTTTCCTTTTACTCTTCGGCGATCGGCTTCGTGGCGTCGATCAAGAACCAGCAGCCGATCGCGATGCAGTACACCACGGCATACGACACGAAGTTGATGTGATAGCCGGGCAACTGCGCCTCGGCGATCTGCGACTTGGTGAGCGTCTCGACCGCGACGCCGAGTTTCTCGGCATAGCCATCTTTGGCTTGGTTCAAGATATAGCCGGTCAATGTCCCCGCCACGGCGCCGCCGAGATTGCCGATCGTGTTCATGCAGCCCGCGGCGATCGCGGCGTACTTGCGACCAATGTCCTGACATGTGGCCCAAGCCGAGCCCATCGTCAGATCATTGCAAAACGCGGCGAGCGAAATCGCCAGGAAGAACGTGAACGCGGTGGGGGCGTAGATGCTCGAAAAGTAGCAGATCGCACACAGGGCATGACCCACGATGCCGAGCAACCGGCGGCCCAGGCGGCGATCGCCCGTGCGACGGATGAACCAGTCGGTAAACACGCCGCCGGCCAAGCAGCCGACCGCCCCCAACCACAATGGTCCCCCTTTATAGATCGCGCCAATGACGCTCGACTTCTCGACGTGAAATTGTTCTTCGAGGAACGCGGGCAGATACGTGATATTGAAGTACCAGCCATAGGCCGAGCAAAAGTACATCGCACAGAGAATCCAAAGATTGCCGCTCGACAGGATCTTGCCCCAGGGGACGTGCGAGTGATCGGCGTGAGCCTCTTGCCCCTTGTTGATCAGGGCCAACTCGGCGTCGTTGACGGTTGACTTTTCTTCCGGACGATTGCGAAACCACAGCGCGAACAACACGCACCAGATCAAACCGAGGCCGCCGAAGAGCCAGAATGCTTGCCGCCAGGTGAGCAACGGCGACTCGCCTTCTTTGGCTGTGACGAGCAGCGCCCAAATCAGCGGCGTGAGTCCGCCCATGAGTCGGCCCGACATCCAGACCATGCCTTGCGTGAAGCCACGCTCGGTGAACGGGAACCAGTTGTGTAGCGCTCGCGTAATGTTCGGATACGCGCCCGCCTCGCCGATGCCGAACAGAAACCGCACCGCGATCAACACACCCAGTCCGCCCAGCGTGATCGAGCCAATCTTCATACCCACGAAGCCGGTGATGGCCGTGAACAACGACCACCAGATGACAATGCGAATGAGCGTGTTGCGCGGTCCGAAGACATCGCCCAGCCAGCCGGTGGGGACCTCGAACGCGGCATAAGCAAACGCGAAGGCCGTGAAGGCCAACCCCAAGTCGGCGACGCTGGCGTATCCCAACTCGGTCGCCAACTGCGGCGCGGCCGAGCCGAAGCAGACCCGATCGAGATACGTGATCATCGACAAGCTACAAGCGAAAGCCAACACACCGAAGCGAACTCGGGTCGGTTCTCCGGTGTCGGTGGCCGTGGCGGGCGAGGCGTGTTGCGACATGGCGGCGGCGTCTCGGGGCGTGACAGGAAGATCGGTCGGGCCTCCCAGAGTAACACACCCATCGACCCCTGCGAATCACTTGCCGGGGCGAAAACGAGCGATTTTCGCGTCCGCCGATCGTGATCTGCGACAGCCTGTCACGGTCTGTGCGAGCCCGATCCGTGGCACCCCACAAAAAACCAGGGCCGGCAGCTCACAGCTACCGGCCCTGGTGGGTTGGCAAACGAACTCGACGCTAACGCCGAGCTTGACGAGCGGAGCCCGACCTACGCCTTTTCCGGAATTCGCATCGAGTAGAACGAACGCCAGACGAAGACGAGCGCGATGGCCAGCATCACGGCGCCGATGTACGCCGTGTAATCCTTGTGCCCCTCGCCAGTCGCGGCCGCATGCTTCATTTCGATCGCGATCTCGACGGCCAGCAAGCCGAACAGCGTGCTGAACTTGATGATCGGGTTCAACGCGACCGAGGTGGTGTCCTTGAACGGATCGCCGACCGTGTCGCCGATGACAGTTGCGGCATGCAGCGGCGTGCCCTTTTCCTTCATGTCGACTTCGACATATTTCTTGGCATTGTCCCACGCACCACCGGCGTTGGCCATGTAGATCGCTTGGAACAGGCCGAAGATAGCGATCGACACCAAGTAGGCGACGAAGAAGTTCGGATCAAAGAACGCGAAGGCCAGCGTGATGGCCATCAGGGCGATGAAGATGTTCCACATCCCCTTTTGGGCGTACACCGTGCAGATGTGGACGACCTTGATCGAGTCGTTGATGTCCGCCTCTTTCTTAGTGAGGTCCATGTTGTTCTTGATGTACTCGACTGCGCTGTAGGCACCGGTCGTGACGGCTTGCATCGACGCGCCGCAGAACCAGTAGATGACAGCGCCGCCGCAGATGAAGCCCAACAGCACCGGAGCGTCGGTCAGGCTCAGTTGCAACATCCCGGCTTTGCCCAACAACAGAATGATCGCGAAGATCATCGTCGTGGCGCCGACGACCGCCGTGCCGA
>JAEUIL010000346.1 GCA_016794255.1 Planctomycetaceae bacterium
AAGCGGCTCAAAATGCGACCGATGAGCCGACGCTGCACGCAGTCGGGCTTTAACAAAATCAGGGTGCGTTCCACGGTGAATCTCCGGATATCGAATGGGATGCGATGTAAGTGGGTAACTAAGGTAGGCGCGAAACCGCAAGCGAGGGGCAACGCCGGTCGCTATTGCTGACAGGAATGTCCCACTCTGGCGGTTTCGCGCCGTCACAGTCGGTATTGCGTTCGTTCGGATTCTAGAACATCCCCCTGCCGCAACTCAAGTCGAGCTGGCTCGGGCGACCGCGCGGTCGATTCGCGTTAAACTCTGCTCAAGGCCGAGAATCGCGAGCGTGTCGAACAGCCCGAGCCCGACGGCCTTGCCCGTGAGCGCCACCCGCAGCGCGTGGACAATATCGCCCGGCTGGATCGCCTCGGCGGTCATGAAATCGTGCGAACGCTTGTCGAGCGAGGCGGCGTCGAACGTCGCGGCCGACACGAGCATCGCACGGTACTTCTGCATCAACTCGACCGCGCCGGCCTTCTTCACTCGCTTCTCGAACGCGCTCTCGTCATACACGATCTGTTCGTCGTTCATGAAGAAGTCGGCGAACTCGAGAATGTCGCCCGCCACTTTGATACGGTCCGCGGCAGCTTCGACGACCATCCGCAGTCGCTCGCCGATGGAACACGGCGGCGGCGAAGTGACGTAGCCCGCCTGCTGTAAGTACGGCAGCGTCATCGCCACCTTTTGCTTGATCGGCAGCGCGAGCATGTACCGTTCTTGGAACGAGAACAGCTTCTTGGGATCGAAACTCGCGGGCGCCTTGTTGATTCGCTCGAGCGAGAAATGCTGGATCATCTCGTCGCGCGAGAACAACTCGGTCTTGTCGTCGAGCGACCAGCCGAGGAGCACGAGATAATTCAAGATCGCGTCGGGCAGATAGCCCACCTGCTCGTAGAAGTCGACGATCACGGGGTTGAACGTATCGGCCGATGTCGTCAAACCGATCCGTTGGGCGATATTCAACCCATGGGCGTTCACTTTGGCGAAGTCGGGATTCTTCAGATACTTGTCGAGCTTCCGCTTGCTGAGTTTGTTCTTGCTGCCCGGCTCGGCGACATACGGCAGATGGGCATAGACCGGCAGCTGATACCCGAGCGATTGAGCGATGAAGATCTGTCGCGGCGTGTTCGACAGATGCTCTTCGGCCCGGATCACGTGCGAGATCTTAAACGCGTCGTCGTCGACGACACTGGCCAAATGGTACAGACAGGTGCCATCGGCCCGTTGGATGACGTGGTCGGGTTCGAGCGCCCATTCAAACTCGACTTGGCCGCGAACTTGATCGTCGATGACGAGCTTGCCCTCGCGGGGCATCTTAAGCCGAACGACATACGATCGCCCTTGAGCCTCGAACGCTCGAGCCTCGGCATCTGTCTCGGCCATCCATTTGCGACTGTAGACAAACGGCCGTTTCTCTTGCTCGGCAGCCGTGCGCTCGGCGGTCATTTCCTCGGTCGTGGCGTAGTCGCGATACGCATGTCCGCTGGCGAGCAACTGCCGCGCCGCCGCTTGATAGTTCGCCAAGCGTTGCGATTGGTAATAGGGGCCATACGGGCCGCCGATATCGGGCCCTTCGTCCCAATCGAGCCCGAGCCATTTGAAGCCGTGCAGAATGGGGGCGAGCGCCGCGTCGACGTTCCGTTGTTGATCGGTATCGTCGATCCGCAGCAGAAACTGCCCCCCTTGTTGCCGCGTAAAGAGCCAATTGAACAGCGCCGTGCGAACGCCGCCGATGTGCAGATAGCCGGTAGGACTGGGAGCGAAACGAGTGCGAACCATGACGGAAATCAATCGAGGAAAGGAAGCGAATCACCGACGCCCGGTGGGCCCCTAGGTTCTCAAGAATGGGGCCGGAATGCAAATGCTTCACAGCCACCCGACGGACCCAAGCTGGTTGCCGTCATGGTCCCGGTGGCACGTTTCAGGCGCAGAAATCCCCCACTGCGCTTAGCCCCGCAGCGTCGAGAACCGCAATTGCCCCAGCAGCACGCGGCAACGGTTGTACAAGCCGATGCTGAGCATGCCGAGATAGGCGTTTGCCCCGAGCGACAAACCGAGCGCGACCAACGTGGCGATCCAGTTCGCCGGCGCGATCGACCGCGTCGTCGCAACACCGGCCAGCGTCGCGCCATTGGTACGAAAGGCGTTGCTGTTCTGTGCGGCGAGCGTGTTTTGATTCGCATAGCCCGGCTGATTAGCGAAGCCGTTTTGCGGTTGATTGAAGGCGTTGTTGGGTGTGTTGGCCGCAAGTTGATAGTTGGGCTGATTCGGGTTCAGCTCGGCGGTCAGATACTGCCCGTACGGTTGCGACTGGTACGGGTTGTTGAGCGGCGGCTGCGGAAACGTCCCTTGATTGAGATAGTTGCCGTTGGTCGTGCGGTTATTGAGTCCGTTGTTCGCCGTGGTGTTATTGTTCCAACCGTTGTTCAGATTGTTGTTGAAACCGTTCGTGCCAGTGGCCGTGTTATTCAAACTGCTGGTGTTCCAGCCCGTACTATTCGCGGTGGAGTTGGGAAACGCCGGGCCATTGAGCGAGTTGTTGCCGAATTGGTTGTTGTTCAACGGTTGCGGACCGGCCGAGTTGAAGCCGTTCGACAGAGTTTGTCCCGTGACGGGATCGAGCATCGGCGTGCCAGTGCTGGCGAGTGCGGTTTGACGTTTGCGCGGCGGCTTGCCTTCGTTGGGCAACTCGGATGGGTCGGTCGTGATGCGATAGGTATGCACCATTTCCATGCCGGGGGGCAAATCGCTGAGCACATCCTCGCCGTTGCGCAGATCTTCGAGCTGTTCGGGCGACAACCGAATCATAAACTCAATGCCCGACGTGCCCGCGACAGGCTGCCAACCAAAGTCGACGCCGAGCACCATCGGCGCTACCAGCATCACGGCCAACGAGGTCATCTTACGTACTCCTTTACGTGCTCACCGGCCAGGGCCAGTGTCTACTCGGTGCGCCAATTCGGGGGCGCGAACCTTCAGTTTGGCTTTAATCCCGTTCGTGTCAATGGTTTGCCGCTCGGACGGTCGTCCAAGGCATTCATTTCTTGCCGCAACAGCACCAATGCCGTCTGCAACAACGCTAGCACCATTGGGCCGACGAGAATGCCGATCGGCCCGAGGGCACTCGCGCCACCCATGATGCTCAATAACGCCAATAGCGGGTGCAAGTTGCTTTGACCATGGAGCACCAGCGGCTTGATGAGGTTGTCGGCGGCCGAGATCACCACGCCGCCATAAATGGCCAGCATGATCGCGGCCGTGGGCCGATCATCATGGAAATATAACCACAGCACGCACGGCACCCAGACCACGGTGGCTCCGACAAACGGCACCAGGGCAAAGATCATCGTCAACACCGTGAGCAAGAACACGTTGTTGATCCCAGCGATAAAATAGCCTAACCCGGCGAGCGCACCTTGCGCGAGCGCCGAGGCAACCATCGCCGTGATCACGGCCCGAGTGATATCCGAGAACTTCGCGATAAGCTCGTCTTTGTGTTCGTCCTGAATCGGAATCAAGCTCGCGAAGGTCTCGCGCAGCGCCGGACCATCGGCGAGAAAGTAGTACAGTGACAGCAGCATCACGGTGATGAGTACGAGCGCCGCGATGACGGCCGAGACCAACTGAGCCGCGCCGCGATACAGGGGTCCGGCGGCTTCTTGCAACTGGGCCCAGCCGGCCTTCACCGCTTGATCGGCCCATTCCTTGATGTCAGCTTCTTCGACCGGCAATCGAGCCGCCTCAGGCAATCGGGCGTTGAGTTTGTCGACGACGGTCAAAACCCGCTCGGTGACTTCGCTCGGTTCGACACTTTTGACCAACGTCACCGTTTCGCGTCCGGCACGGTACAACAGCCAACTCACCGGCAACAACACGATCAGCGCTACAGCCAACGTCGTCAGTCCCGCGGCGATCCGTTCCCGTCCGCCACAGCGAGCGCTGATCCAGACGTGCAACGGCTTGAAGACCAGCACGAGCAACACCGCCAGAAACATGGGCAGCAAAAACGCGCTGAGTACCTCGTAAGAGAGTGTGCCAAAAAAGAGCACAATCGCTACGAGGACCAGAAATGAGATCAGTCGCGCCGTCGAACCGGTCAAGGGAACACCCCCAGGGGAATTTGCGGAGCCGGGATTGTAACCAATAGGTGGGTAATGACCTACGTCGATTCCTTGAAACCGGCGGACGCTCCGGTCAAAATGAGTGACTCGATGCCGCTAGCAACCGCCCCACCGCCGATCGACACCGCCGCACAGGACGAGCCACCCCGACCGCCGCGTCGCCGCTGGCTCGTGTTCGTTAAGCTGTTCGTCGTGGCGCTCTTGATCTGGGGTATCCACCGCACCATCGGTCGGGCCATCGAAGATCTCAGCGACATCGGTTGGTCGCCCGCGCAGTTGGACTTCGCCGGACTGTGGGTCGCCGGGGTGCTGTATCTGCTTGGCCTATTTCCCGCCGGGATTTTCTGGTGGCAGATCATGCGCCGCTTGGGGCAATATCCGAACCTGCTCGAAACCCTCCGGGCATACTACATCGGCCATCTCGGCAAGTACGTGCCAGGCAAGGCTTTAGTGGTCATCTTGCGAACAAGCTTGGTGCGTAGTCCGCGAACCGACACCGGGATCGCCGCGGCGGCGGTGTTTTGCGAGACGCTGACGATGATGGCCGTCGGGGCGTTCGTCGGCGGGGCGGTGGTGCTGGGACTGTTTCGCGACCAATTCTGGCTCGCGGCGCTGGCCGTGGGACTGATGTTTGCCGCCGGAGTGCCGACCGTGCCGCCGGTGTTTGTTCGGCTGGCTCGGCTGGCGGGCGTGGGGAAGAAATCGCCCGAGGTCGTCGAGCGGCTGGCGAATCTTGACTATCCGACGCTCGGTGCCGGCTGGGGGCTCAATCTGCTTGGCTGGATCTTCGTCGGGACCAGTCTGTGGCTGACCGTGCAGGCCGCGGGGTTCGCCAATCCCCACCGGCTGTCGCACGAGTGGATCGTCTGCACCGGCGCGGCCGCCTTGGCCGTGGTCGCGGGTTTCGCCTCGCTGATTCCCGGCGGGTTCGGCGTGCGCGACGCGGTGCTGCTCGTGCTGTTGGTCCCCACCTTCGGCCAAGCCGGCGCTCTGGTTGCGACCGTTGTCGCCCGATTAGTTTGGCTAGTAGCCGAGGTGCTGATTTCGATTATCCTGTATCTGGCTGGTGGAAGACGGGGAAGTGTTTAGTGGTTCGTGTTTGGTGTTTCGCCCGAACTGCAACCCATTCAACACGACCCGACCGCTTGGCACCGCGTCTTCGGTCTGAAGTTTCGCTTGCGACTAAACACGAAACACCAGACACAAAACACTTTCCTACCCGTCACTAACAACTAACCACCAACCACTTTCCTCCTCCATGCTCTCGACCGTCATTCCTGTCTACAACGAGGCCGAGAGCCTGGAGCAACTTTTTGCCGAACTGTGCGAGGTGGCGACGACCCACGGTTACGAGTTGGACGTGATCTTCGTCGATGATGGCTCGACCGACGGCTCCTGGGCCAAGATCGTCGAGTTGGCCGGGCGAGACTCGCGCGTCCGCGGCATTCGCTTTCGCCGCAACTTCGGCAAGGCCGCCGCTCTGAACGCGGGTTTCGCAGCCGTCCGCGGCGAGCATGCCATGACGCTCGACGCCGACCTACAAGACGACCCGCACGAGATCCCCAACTTTCTCGCGAAAATCAACTCGGGCCTCGACGTGGTCAGCGGTTGGAAGCAGACTCGCCACGACCCGTGGCACAAGGTGCTCCCCTCGCGAGTTTTCAACGGCATGGTCAGTTGGCTCACGGGCGTCAAGTTGCACGACCACAACTGCGGCATGAAGTGTTATCGCCGCGAGGTGCTCGGCGAGGTGCATATGTACGGCGAACTGCATCGCTTTGTGCCGGTGCTCGCCGCCGCGCGGGGGTTCAAGATCGGCGAGCATGTCGTGCAGCATCGAGCCCGCAAGTTCGGCCACTCGAAGTTCGGCGTGGAACGGTTGATCAAAGGGTTCCTCGATCTGCTGACGGTCAAGTTCCTGACGACATACGGTCGCCGGCCAATGCACCCGCTGGGGACGATTGCGGCGATCGCAGCAGTTTGGGGCGTTGGCCAATACGGTTGTCGCGCCTTAGTCGAGGTGCTGTGGACGAGCGGTCGTACACCGTTGATTTCCTCCGCGGATGAACAACTCACCTCGGCGGTTTATCTCGCAAGTAGTTCGACGTCCGACCTTGTGACACTCTACTTCTGGCTCGTCGTTTCCCTTCTGTTCTTCCTCACCGGCCTGCTCGCCGAATTGATCGTTGCCACGCGTGGGCCGAATCGTGATATATTCTCGATCGCCGAGACCGTGGGCCACACCTCCGATCGATCGACATCATGAGCCACTGCACCGTTTCCGACTCGTCCGCCCATCTCCGCCGTGGCGTCTATCTGCTGTTGATCGCTCTGGCGGTGGGCAATCTCACGGGGCGACTGTTGGCCGTCAACTCGATCGATACGATCCGGCTCGAAAAGCAGCTCAACGACGAAGAGAAGAAGAAGCCGGTCGCCGAGCAGAAGATTCGCAATCTGCAACGTCCGTTTCTGAGCGGCAATGACCGCAGCCGCTGGTGCACCGTCCGGGCCTTGGTCGAGTACGGCACCTACGCGATCGACGATGTGATCCAGCAGCCGAACTGGGACACGATCGACATGGTCAAGCACGATGGCCAAGGCAATCCCGCCACGGGCCCCGACGAAGGGCATTGCTACTCGAGCAAACCGCCGCTCTTGGCCACGCTCATGGCGGGCGAGTATTGGTTGCTACACAAGCTCACGGGCCACACGCTGCTCACGCATCCGTACGAACTCGGTCGCGTCTTGCTGTTCACTTGGAACGTGCTGCCGTTCGCATTGTATCTGGTGATTCTCGCGCGGATCGTCGAGCGCTACGGTCGCAGCGACTGGGGACGCATTTTCGTCGTCGCGGTCGGCGCTCTCGGCACACTGTTGACCACCTACGCCACGGTCTTTACGAATCACTGGCCCGGGGCGCTCGCGGCGATGATCGCGCTCGATGCGACGCTGCGAATCTTGTACGAAGACGAACGCCGCTTGCGGTGGTTCTTCGTGGCGGGCGTGAGTGCTGCGTTCATGGCGACCTGCGAATTGCCGGCGCTGTCGTTCTTCGGCCTCGTCGGTCTGCTGCTCTTGTGGAAGTCGCCCCGAGCAACGCTCTTGGCCGGTGTGCCGGGCGTGCTGATCGTCGCAGCCGCGGCGCTCGGCACAAACTACGCCGCTCACGGTACGATTCGGCCCGCGTACTCTGAACGGCATACCGTTGGCGGCTGGTACGATTATCAATACCGCCGTGGCGAGCGCGTGATCGACAGCTACTGGAAACCCACGACCGCCAAGAGCAAGATCGATCAAGGCGAAGCGTCGATTCCGAATTACGCGTTTCACGTGCTCGTCGGCCATCACGGCATCTTCTCGCTCACGCCGGTCTGGATTCTCAGCCTGATCGGCTTGGGGCTGATGGTGACGCCGCGCGACTCGACAACCGCCGACACGCGCGCGATCGCCGCCGCAATTCTGCTCTGCACGGTAGTCTGTCTCGTCTTCTATGTGACGCGTCCGCTCGAAGACCGGAACTACGGCGGCACGGCGACCGGTTTCCGCTGGGCGATGTGGATGGCGCCGCTCTGGCTCTTCGGCATGTTGCCCACGGTCGATGCGATGAGCCACTGCCGCTATCGTCGCGGCCTCGCCTCGTTGCTCTTAACCATCAGCGTGATCTCGGTGAGTTATCCGATTTGGAATCCCTGGACGTTGCCGTGGTTGCAAGTGTTTTGGGAATACCTGTTCGGTGTGAGCTGAATTCGCAGGCCTGAACTAGTCCGCGCCGTTCCGGCGATGTGGCGATGACAGAAGATGTTTGAAGATGCACGGAACGTTTACTGCCACTTTCCTTGGCTTGTCATCAGCCGTTAAAGATCGTTCAAACAAAACACAACGGGCTCACGGGCGCAGAGTATCGCCTGCGACGAAAGAAAAATGTGCGTCGTGGCCCGCTCGCAAGTGCGAACGTTCTTGAATACGACTGGGAACGTGGGGGATTTTGATTGGCCGTCAGGTTCCCAGTATCCAAACTGACGGGAATCGGAGGGAAAGTTTGAACTCGTTGGTGCTCGATCCGCCGGTCCCTCGGGCCGACGGTCACCCTGGCGAGTTCGCTCGGGCTTGGTCTGCAAGCCACGACGCACGCGGATCACACCCTACGGCTGGCCTGCGTTTTACTCCGGGCACCTGATCCCAGTCCCGGACGTCAGGGGCACGAATCGTGTGA
>JAEUIL010000356.1 GCA_016794255.1 Planctomycetaceae bacterium
AAAGACGCTGACCACGGCCTCTTCCTTGCTGTAGAGCTTGCCGTTGATCCAGACCTTGAGCGATGGAGTCGACATGCGCGATCCTGCAGAACGACGGTCTCGGCCAGTCGCGGTCGCTAGACCGTGGCGCCGGATGAAACCTGGGTGGGGCCGAACAGGTTGGCAGTCGGAAAAAACGCGGGGTCGATCGGGCACGGCGGACGTTAGTTGATCTGCGAGGTACGCCGCCCCGGCACCCAGCAACGCTGGCCGAGGGCTTACGACCGTTAATCCGCCTGCTCGACGCGCCCTTCGACCAATCGCACGACTCGATCCGCCTGTTCGGCAATGGCTAGATCGTGGGTCACCATGACTATAGTGAGCTTCTCTTGCCGGTTCAAGGTTCGCAGAATTCCGAGAATCTCGCGACCCGTGGGCTGGTCGAGATTGCCAGTCGGTTCGTCGGCCAGCAGCACCTCGGGCTGTGCGATCAGGGCCCGGGCGATGGCGGTGCGTTGCATTTCTCCCCCGGACATCTCGCGCGGCCGGTGATGGATGCGATGCTCCAGTCCCATGGTCTTGAGCAACTTCGTGGCACGGTCGCGAAAGGCGTGCCGTTGCCGCCAATAGCTCAGCCACCCCTCGGCAATCATGAGCGGAGAGAGCACATTCTCCAGGGCGGTGAGCTCAGGCAGCAGATGATAAAACTGAAAGATCATACCGATCGAGCGATTTCGTAACCGATCGCGCTGCCGGGTGGGCAAATTGTCGATCCGCTTGCCGGCGAAATGGACCTGACCACTGTCGCCCTGATCGAGCGTCCCCAGGACGTGCAGCAGCGTGCTCTTGCCCGAGCCGCTTTGGCCGATGATCGAGACAAACTCGCCCCGTTCGATGGCGATATCGACCCCGCGGAGCACGGGAACTTCACTCGGTCCTTTGCGGTACGACTTGCGCAGACCGATCGCCGAGAGTTGCGGCGGCAGATCGGCGACTTCGTCGGCGGCGCGGGTGGCGAATCGTTCGCGAACCGAGGTTTGCACGTTACTCATAGCGAAGCGCCTCCACGGGATGTAAACGACTGGCGCGGCGTGCCGGCAGCACACTCGCAAGTACCGCAATGGTCAACGCACCCGCCACGATCCAAGTGACCGTGAACGGATCGACGATCGTCGGGATGCGGAAGAAGTAATAGATCTGCGGATCGAACACGGGCTTGCCGGTGAGCCAAGCCAGCGCGTCGGCAATCTTGTCGATGTACGCAACAAACAACAGGCCGATGACCATGCCGCCGCCGGCGCCCACGGCTCCGAGCAAGAGCCCATAGCCGACGAAAATCCCCATGATGCCGCTGCTGCTGGCTCCGAGCGACTTGAGAATGCCGATGTCCTTAGTCTTCTCGACCACGATCATGAAGAAGATCGCGAGAATGCCAAAGCCCGCCACGGCCACGATCATGAACAACAGCAGATTCAGAATCCGCGTCTCCATTTGCACGGCGGTCAACAACGGGCCTTGCTTGTCTTGCCAAGTCTGCACCGAGACCAACTCGGGCGGAAACGCTCGCCGCAGCTTGTTACGCACCAGTTGATTGTCGACGCCGTCACGCAACTTGATCTGAATCGCGGTGACGAACCGGGTGCCGCTTTGTGGATCGACCATGCCACGCAGCTCTTGCAACTTTTCGATTGGAACAAAAACGAAGCTCGAGTCGTACTCGCTCATCTTGCATTCGTAGAAATCGACGACCGTGAACACGTCGTCGAGCGCCTTGGGGGGCGTGCCCGCGGTGGGAAACGTGAGCTTCACGTCATCGCCGGGCAGCACCAGGAACCGATCTTGATTCTCTTTGTCGCGGTAAGTCGCGAGCGCAATGCCGAGCACCACGCCGGTGTGCGGCTTGAGCGGATCGTATTCGACCTTCGGCTCGGGTCGTTTCTCGGCGAAAATGTCGCTGCCGATGTCGATCGTGGGCTGCGAACCGGCTTTCGGGGCGACGTTGTTTGCCGTCCCCGGTGCGCGTTGCACCGCCGAATCGAATCGTTGCTGCGCGTCGTAATTCCGCCGCCGCCGTTCCGTGCCCGCCCCTTTCATCGCATCGCGATTCGATCCGCCGCCTCCCTTGGCCGCCTGATGATCGACCGTGTCGTAGCCACCTTCGCGCAGTTCAAACGACATTTGGTCACGGTTCGCCGGATGCTGCAAGAACCTCGCAAACTCGCCGGCCGTGGCTTGGGTTTTTTCATCGATGCCGATGAGTTGCACGGGGCGCGTGACCCATTGGCCACCGTACTGAAAGCTGAGCATTGCGGGCACGTGGATCGTGGGGGTCATGCCGACGACATCGTCGCCGAGTTCGCGCTGGACTCGCTCCATGTGCCATTTCGGGTCGGGAAACCCTTCGAGGCTGTGGGCTTCGATCACGACATCCGACAGGATCGAATGTAGCCGTTCATACATTTCTTCCGTGAAGCCCTGCATCACCGCGTTGACGACGATCATCGTCGCCACGCCGAGGGTCACGCTGACAATCGAGGCCAAAGCGATATAGCGTGTCCGCAGGTATCGCCAGCAAAGCAGAAATTTGTACATGTCGCCATCCTTGGCGGAACAGGAAATTTAAACACGGAGAGCACAGAGAACACGGAGACAAAGCAGGAGGAGCGACTTGAGCTAGCAGACCCTCCGGAGAATGCCATCCTTAAGCACCATCACGTTAAAGTTCATGAGCAATCCGATCTTCTTTTGACTCAATCGTAGGTAAGTCATGAGCTGGGCTTCATGGATGGGCAACAGCTTCTCAATCGACTTCAGCTCCACCACCACTGCATTCGCGACGAGCACATCAATCCGAAAGCCACATTCCAGCTCGCACGCTTTGTACTTCACAGGAATCGCGAGTTGCCGTTGATATTCAATCCTTCGCTGGCCCAACTCGTGACAGAAACACTCTTCGTAGACTGACTCCAGCAATCCCGGCCCTAAGGTCTTATTAACCTCAATCGCCGCCGCAATGATCTCTTTGGTCAAATCCTCGCCATACAACACGGCTACTGCCCTCTCAATTCTTTCGATTCTTCTCCTGTCTTCTTCTCCGTGCCCTCTGTGTTCTCCGTGTTGAGATTCCCCGCGTTCCTACTTCACCTCATGCCGTAACACCGGGAACAAGATCACGTCCCGGATCGTCTGACTGTTCGTCAGCAACATCACCAGCCGATCGATGCCGATGCCCAAGCCGCCGGCGGGGGGCATGCCGTGACGCAAGGCGCGGATGAAATCGTGGTCCATCTTGGCCATCGAGTCATCTTCCTTTTGACCGGCAAGCTGAGTGCGAAACAGTTGCTCCTGCAAGTCGGGATCGTTCAACTCGGTGTAGGCGTTCGCCAATTCCATGCCGCGTACAAACAATTCAAAGCGTTCGGCGACCTGCGGATTGCTCGTCTTGCGTTTGGTCAACGGACAGATGCTGGCCGGGTAGTCGATCAGGAACACCGGACCGATCAGGGCATCCTCGACTTTCTCCTCAAACACTTCGCTTTTGATGATGTCCGGGTGCTTGCCCTTGGTTTCAAAGCCGATCTCGTCGGCCAGACGCTTCACACGCTCGACGTCATTCGGCGAAACGCCCGTCTCACGTTCGAACGCTTCGTCATAGGTCAATCGCTGGAACGGCGGCGTGAAGTCGATCGTCACCGCGTCGTCGCCTTGTCCCCAGGGCAGCCGCAGGTCTTGGCCCGTGGCGCGAATGGCATCGCAAATGATCGCCTCGGTCAGGTCCATCATCGAGCGATAATCGCCATACGCTTGGTACAGCTCGAGCATCGTGAACTCAGGATTATGCCGGGGGCTGATGCCCTCGTTGCGATACACGCGGCCCAACTCGTACACCCGTTCGACACCACCGACGAGCAGCCGCTTG
>JAEUIL010000407.1 GCA_016794255.1 Planctomycetaceae bacterium
GGTCTTTTGCTGATAAATGTGCGGATTGATCCGCAAGTCGGCGGGCAAGCTCGGTCGCAGATCGTCGAGCGCTCGGGTAATGTCGATCGTCAGCCGACGGGTATCCGCACCGGGCTGTTTGGCGATCACGAGCATCACGGCCGGAGTGCCGTTCACCGCGGCGTCGCCCCGTTTGACCTGCGCGGCCTCGACCACTTTGGCGACTTGGCTCAACACGACGGGCCGGTCGGCCGACGTTTTCACGACGATCGTGTCGAGATCGGTCACCGAACCGATACGTCCCAGCGACCGGACTAGCAACTCCTTGCCACCTTGATTGAGATAGCCGCCCGTGGCGTTGCTGTTGCTCGCTTGCACGGCCGCCTCGACTTGCTCAAGCGTCACGTCGTACTTCAGCAGCAGGTTGGGATCGACGAGCACCTGAAACTGCTTGCGGCCGCCGCCCATGGTGACCACCTGCGCCACACCCGGGATGGTCAGCAGCCGCTGGCGTACGACCCAATCGGCCAACGTGCGCACCTCGATCGGCGGCGTCGCCCCGGTTTCGCTGTACATGCCGACGTGCATCACTTGGCCCATGATCGACGAGATCGGCGCGAGCTGCGGACGGACACCCTTGGGCATTCGATCCAGGGCAAGGGCAATCTTCTCAGCCACGATCTGTCGGTCGACATAAATATCGGTGCCCCAGGCGAACTCGACATAGATTACGGACAGCCCGACGCCCGAGGAACTGCGCACCGCCTGGACGCCCGTCGCGCCGTTGAGCACGGATTCGAGCGGAAACGTGATTAGCGTCTCGACCTCTTCGGGCGCGAGGCCCGGGGCTTCGGTCATGATCGTGACCCGCGGCCGATTGAGGTCGGGAAACACGTCGATCGGCAAGTGATACAACGTCACGCCGCCATAGATCGTCAGCGCGATCGCGAGCACGATCGTGACGAGTCGAAAGCGGAGTGAAAGGCGGATGATGGAGTCGAGCATGGATGCGTTTAAGGGGAAGAGTTAAACACGGAGAACACGGAGGCCACGGAGAACGGCGGAGGGAACAATGCAAAATGAGAAATGCAAAATGCAAAGTGAAAGATGAGGAACGATGATCGCAGTGCCCATCCATTTTTCACTTCGCACTTTTCATTTTGCACATTGCATTCATCTGTCCTTCTCCGTGGCCTCCGTGTTCTCCGTGTTGAAATCATCTTTGCCTTTTCAATGACTGTGTCCCGCGTGCGGATCGATCGCGCCGCCGGATTTGTTCTTGAGCGCCAGTTGCAGTTGCTGCGCAGCGGACATCGCGATCTTCTCGCCGGGAAACAACGAGCCGTCGTTCGCGATCACGACCCATTGCGGGTCGCGATACTCGACGCGCACCGTTTGTCGATCGAAGTGGTCGCCGTTGGCGCGAAACACGTAGCTCTCGACGCCGTCTTGCGCCACGGCCTCGGTCGGCACGATGATCCGGTCCGCCCATTGCTCGACGGGCACGCGCAGCTGCATGCGTTGGCCCGGCTTGTATTGCCACTCGATGAAGCGTTGACTCTCGTCGGTTTCCGTGTCGCGAACGAGACGATTCGGCAGCGTGACGTAGAAGTGCAAGGTGCGTGAGTTGAGATCGACGCGATTGGCCAGATAGGCGATGCGGAGATCGGCAACTTTCTCGGCGGCACCGGACTTCGTTTCGAGGATCGCGGTTACGGGGTGATTTTTCGTCACGGCCTGCGTGATCTGCGGAATATCTTGCTCGAACGCCTCACCTTCGATCAACAGCGTGCTGTGGTCGGCGAGGATCGCCAGGGATTCGCCTGCGGTGACGTGTTGACCACGCTCGACGCGTAGCTCTTGCACCTGGACCACGCCATCGGAGTTAGCGAGCGGCGTGATCTTGCTCGGTACGCGAACCGTGATCGTGCTCAGGAGCGTACGATTCGCGATGATCTCGTCGACCTGCGCCTCGTTCAGCCCATGGAGAATGATGCCTTGCCGCTGGGCACGCAGCACGGCCTCGAATTTCTGCTGTTCGTACTTCCGTTCGAGAATCGTCTTGACCGGCACGACCCCTTCGCCGATCCCTTCGAGCCGCGCGATCTCGCGCCGCACGACGTCCAACTCTTCGACCGTCCGCAACAAGTCCGCTTGAGATTGCACGAGTTCCTCGTGGGTCAGACGCAACTCAAACAGCAGCTGATCGGGCTTCACCGCCGCCCCTTCGGTTGTGAGAATCTTGGTCACATAGGCGGTCATCGGCGCGATCAAGTCGATCTTCGACCGACCGCGTCGCTCAGCGATAATGCCGGGCAGCCCGATCGTGCGATCAAACGTGGACAGTTTGATCTCACCCTCGCGCAGGCCGATGCTCTTTCGCGCTTGTTCGCTCAGTTCGAGCGAGTACTCGTCGCTGTGGCCGGCGTGATCGTGGTCATGCCCGGCATGGGCGTCGGCAGCGGTGTCAGGTTTCACTTGGACGGAACCACCGGCGGGGACCGCGATGCGCGCCATTTCTGTGCCGATGCTGTCACCTCTGATGACAAAGTAAGTCCCCGCGGCGACCGCCAAGCCGGCGAGGCCACCGAACAGAAAACTCGCGGTCGACCGACGCGGCGCGGCGTCACGAACAGATGGAGTACCAGACATAAACAGACCTGCAAGAAAGCAAATCGGGAAGATCACGACAAACCGCCGCGAACATATTTCGCGCGCGGAGACTGGGTTCGCCGTGGGTCGAAAACGACAACCGCTGACGAGAGCCGCGTCAGATCAGAAAGCGTGCGCAGAGCGCATGCGCGCGCAGCCGCGTGAAGGCGTGCGGATCGATGTCGAGATGAACCGACAGCCCCGGCCAAGTGACGACCTTGGCAGGTTGCGGTAATTCGGCGACTAGCGCCCCACCGTGCAACGCAGCATCGAGCGTGACACGCAGCGTCAATGTTGAGGTGCAATGCTCGTCGTCACAACTGTGACACGCCGTTTGCGGCGCGGCGACCTGTTCGCCTTGCGGGATGTCAGCCGCCGCCAAGTCGGTCTCGTGGTGGTGATGGTGATGGTGGTCGTGACTCTCGCAGGCGATTGTAAACGCGTGGTGTGCGTGATGGTCACCTGCCGAACCCTCGTGACCTGCGTGCGCACAGCATCCCAGGGCGATATGCATCACCGTGGCGATCAGGCCCAACAGTCCGAGAATCCGCGGCACCGTAAAACTCCGGTCAAACTTGCGACTCGCCCTATTCTGTACAGCTTCTACGCCACCGGTCAACGGCGGTTCAGCGAGCCTTACTAAAATGCCACGAGCCGCGAACTCGAGTGAGTCCGCGGCTCGGGCGAGACACTTGGCACAGGCAGCCCGTGCAGAGCGATGGTGAACGACTACTTGATCAGCGGACCGCCGTCGCCGACGCCACCCTTGAGCTCGCTCTCTTTGCGAGCCGACGTGTAGCCTTGCGGAGCGGCTTCGTTCGCCTTGGCGTTGGCAGCCTCGTCGGCAGCGGCGTCTTCGTCGCTCCACTCGACGCGCTTGCGCGACAAGCCGATCTTGCGCTCGTCGGTATCGACACGCAACACCTTGACCTCGATATCATCGCCCACCTTGACGACATCCTCGGGGTTCTCGACCTTGTGGTCGGCCAGCTCGCTGATGTGCAGCAAGCCTTCGAGACCATCTTCGAGACCGACGAACACGCCGAAGTTGGTGATCTTCGTGACCTTGCCTTTGACCAATTGGCCCGGCTGGTAACGATTCGGAATGTCGGTCGCCCACGGGTCGTCGCTCAGTTGCTTGAGACCGAGCGCGATGCGTCGACGTTGTTGGTCGACGCTCAACACGCGGCACTCGAGCTTCTGACCCTTTTCGAGCACTTCGTTCGGATGGCTGATCTTGCGGGTCCACGACATATCGCTGACGTGCAGCAAGCCGTCGATCCCCTCTTCGATCTCGATGAACGCACCGTAGTTGGTGAGATTGCGCACCGAGCCGGTGACCGGCGTGCCGGGCGGATAGCGATCGGCAACCTTGTCCCAAGGATTGTCTTGGGTCTGCTTCATGCCGAGCGAGATCTCTTGCTTCTCCTTGTTGATGCCGAGTACGACCACTTCGACTTCGTCGCCAGTGTGGACCAACTCGTTCGGATGGCTGATGCGCTTGGTCCACGACATCTCGCTGATGTGCACCAAACCTTCGATACCCTCTTCGAGCTTCACAAACGCGCCGTAGGTCATGACGTTGACCACTTCGCCCTTGTGACGGCTTTGGACCGGGTACTTGCCTTCGACGTTCTCCCACGGGCTGGCTTGCTTTTGCTTCAAGCCGAGGGCGATCTTTTCGCGCTCGCGGTCGATGTGCAGGATTTGCACTTCGAGCTCTTGATCGATCGCGACCATCTCGCTCGGGTGGCCGATGCGACCCCAGCTCATGTCGGTGATGTGCAACAGACCATCGATACCACCCAGGTCGACGAACGCGCCGAAGTCGGCGATGTTCTTAACCACACCCTTGCGGACTTGGCC
>JAEUIL010000412.1 GCA_016794255.1 Planctomycetaceae bacterium
GGCCACGTCGAAAAAATTTAGCCCACGGTGATTACACCGTGGGCTGGCAGCGCGATTGACGTCGCGTTCCGGAGGCGAACCGTGTCAGCGCGAAACCGCAAGCGAAGGACCGATGGCACACGGGTGGTCACGCATGGATTCCGAGGTTCACCGCAACGCTGCCGCCTCACCGATAAAGCACGAGGACGCCGACAGCCACGCTCAACGCCACCAAGGAAAGTGCAGCCGCTTGCCATCGACGCGCCTTGGATGCAGGACGCTGATCCGTTGGTAATTGCCGAGTCGGCAGCGCGGCGAACGCACACGAAAGGCAGAGCACGATTAACACCACGACCGCAATGGCTGGTTGCATGTTATCCTCGCAGTCTGAAGAAAGTCGAACGAGCGGGACCGTCCGAATGTTTCCCGAGACGGTTCTTCGTTGGCGGAATGCCGCTTCGTGGAGTTTACACGCACCGCGATAACGAAAAGTCGACAAAATTTTGCAGAAAGGAGACTCCCGCGTGGGTGAAAATCGCCTCGGGTCGCATGCCCTTGCCACCCGGCGGGAACGAACAACCCATCCGCCATTTGGGGCTGGTGGTATTGCTGACGTGATGGCGCGAAACCGCAAGCGAAGGACGGACCGCGCACGTTGGGGTGACTCATGGCACGCACGAAGCGTGCACAACGACTTTATGGTGCCGGCGGTTCGGCGATCTCGACCGACTCGTCGGCCGGCACACGCACGACCGCGGCGAGCTTGTCGTCGTCGTCGATGTTCATGATCCGCACCCCCTGCGTGTTGCGGCCGATCACGCTGATGTCGCTGACCTTGACCCGTTGCAACTTGCCACGGGCGGTCATCATCAACACCTCGTCCGTGTCGCGAACGGCACAGATCGCCACGACCAACCCATTGCGGGCCGTCGTCTTAATGTCGCGCACACCGAGCCCGCCACGTCCCTTGGTCGGGTACCGTGACGACGACGAATCGCCTTCTTCGCCCTCGGCTTCTTCCACCTCGGGGACGTCGGCGGCTGCCGAGTCGTCGTCTCCCTCGTCCTCGGGCATCGGCGGCAGGTTCGGACCAAACGCCGTGCGCTTGCCGTAACCCTTCTCGCAGACGGTCAGCAACGTCGCCTCGGGATCGGGCACGACCATGCCGACGAGCTCGTCGCCGGCGCGGAGCTTGATGCCGCGGACACCCTGAGCATTGCGGCCCGAGGAGCGGACGGTCGATTGGCGGAAGCGGCAGGCTTGGCCCTTGGCCGACGAGCAGAGGATTTCGTCGGCCTTGCTCACCACGGCCACGGTCACCAGCTCGTCGTCTTCGCGCAGGGCGATCGCAATAATGCCGGTCTTCTTCGGTCGGCCGTACTCGCTGAGCGGCGTCTTCTTGACGAGCCCCTTGCGCGTGGCCATCACCAGATAATGGTCGGGCGTCGAGAAGTCGCGGATCGCGAGGCAACTGGCGACCTTTTCACCCTCGGCCAAGTTAAGCAGATTGACGATCGCTCGGCCGCGGCTGTCACGGGCCAACTGTGGCAGATCGTAAACCTTCTGCCAATACACCTTGCCGTGATTGGTGAAGAACAACAGATAGTCGTGCGTGCTGGCCGCGAAGAGATGCTCGATTGGATCTTCGTCGTCGGTCTTGGCACCGGTCAAACCCTTGCCGCCACGCCGCTGCGCCTTGTAGGTGCTGGCCGGCGTGCGTTTGATGTAGCCTTGGGTCGAGATCGTGACGACCATGTTCTCTTCGGTGATCAGGTCTTCCATGTCGATCGACCCGATCTCTTGGCCGCTGATCTCGGTACGGCGCTTGTCGGCAAACTTGCGTTTGATGTCGACCAGATCTTCGCGAATGATCGCCAGGATGTTCTTCTCGTCCGAGAGGATCCGCAGATACTCGTTGATCTCGATGAGCAGCTCGCGATATTCGTTGCCGAGCTTTTCTTCTTCGAGATTGACGAGCTGGCCGAGCGTCATGCGGAGAATCGCCTCGGCCTGGACGGCGGTTAGCGAATACACGGGCCGCTCGCCCCGTTCGAGGATGAAGTTGCTCCAGCCTTCGCCCAAGGCGCGCTGCATGATCGACGCCGGGCATTCGATCGCCATCAAGCGCTGCTTCGCCTCGGCCTGCGTCTTCGAGGTGCGGATCGTGCGGATCACCTCGTCGATGTTGGCATAGGCCAGCAGCAACCCTTCGACGGTGTGCTTACGCTGGCGCGCGCGGGCCAGCAGATACTGGGTCCGACGGCGAATCACCGTGGCGCGGTGACGGATGAACTCTTCGAGCATTTCCTTGATCGTGAGCGTCCGCGGCTTGCCGTCGACGAGCGCCAAGAAAATGATCGAGAACGAATCTTGCAGCGGCGAGAACTCGTATAGCTGATTGAGCACGATCTCGGCGTCGGCGTCGCGTTTGATTTCGATCACGACGCGCACCGGCTCTTTGAGATCGCTCTCGTCGCGCATCGCCGAGATGCCCTTGATGCGGTCTTCGTTGACCAGATCGGCGATCCGTTTGATGAGCGCTTCGCGGTTCTGTTGGTACGGCACCTCGTTGATCACGATTCGCTGCCGCTTGCCGTGCTCTTCGATCGTGGCCCGAGCACGTAACGTGATGATGCCCCGGCCGGTGTGATAACCACGACGGATACCGCCACGACCGCAGATAATGCCGCCGGTGGGAAAATCTGGGCCGGGAATGATCTCGAGCAACTCGTCGATCGACACGCTTGGCTCGTCGATCACGCGCACGAGCGCATCGCAGACCTCGCCCAAGTTGTGCGGCGGGACGCTCGTGGCCATGCCGACGGCGATCCCCTGCGAGCCGTTGACCAGCAGGTTCGGAAACTTCGACGGCAACACCGTCGGCTCGGTCTTCTTCTCGTCGTAGGTCGGCGCGTAGTCGACCGTGTCGAGCTTGATGTCATCGAGCATCAGGGCCGCGAACTGACTCATGCGGGCTTCGGTGTACCGCATGGCGGCCGGCGGCAGGCCGGCGATCGAGCCGAAGTTGCCCTGCTTGCTGATGAGCACGTAGCGCGTGTTCCAATCTTGACCCATGCGGACCAAGGTCGGATAGATCGCCATGTCACCGTGCGGGTGATAGGTCTTCATCGTCTCGCCGACGATACCGGCGCACTTGCTCGTGCTAGCGCCGGGAGTCAGACCGAGGTCGCTCATGGCGACGAGAATGCGGCGTTGCGACGGCTTGAGACCATCGCGCACATCGGGCAGCGCACGGCTGACGATGACGCTCATCGCATAGGTCAGATAGCTGTCTTTCAGTTCGTCTTCGATCGACTGATTGACCAGTTTGCCTTCGCCGGGATGCGGGGTCGCAGAGTCTTCTGGACCGAAATCTTCTTCGTTGTCGTCGGCCAAAACCGTATCCTTTCGGTGACAATGAACCGGGCAGCCGACACCGTTCGGCTAGCGCACTCACCCGGGTCTTGGGAGCGTGTTTCGAGCGACCGAAAGTATAGCGGTTTGAGGGCCGATTCTCAATGACCGGCGGAGGAAGATTGCCCGACAAAAAGCGGCGAGTTTTTCGGGGATTTTTGCGAAAATAGACGGGTGGCGTTCGGGCTCATAAAGCCGGCCATGAACGCGACTCTCGTGATTCAAAAGAAGCCAGCACCCACATGTCCGGGCTGCTCATGGAGTGCGGACAGGAACTCGGCAATCTCATCGATCACGGCCATCTCTTGTCGCACAACGAGTTTATCGCCCAAGGCGTGAATCGTCCCGTCGCCGCCAGCGGCTTTCCACGACTTGATCGCAATGACCTGCGGGATGGTATCGACTAGCTCTTGGGTCATTTGACGCATGTGAGACACTGTCCGTGCGTCATTGGTTGAACCACTTCCTACTTGTTGACGCGCGTCATTGGGAACAGCAAATTGGCCGGGCAACGATTCGCTCGCTGGGATATTGAACACGCGTACTTGCAAGCCCTGTGGAGCCGGGGGCTGCGCGAGGGGCTTGCTCGCGCACTTGGCTCGGCGGAGCGCGGTCAGAAGCAAGCCGATCTCCTCGTGAACAGACCAAGATTGATTGATCACAAGGCAACCGTCGAAGAGCCGAATGTCGGAAGCTTGGCCACCAACGTTGCCCCAAGTCGTCGGGGCGACGGTTCCATAAATTACCTCTTCCAGCGAATCGAAATCGGCGTAACACCCGGGCACGGCGGGCGACCATTTGTGACCGACCAAATCAGCCACTGGGTACACGCGTGTCTCGCCATTCGCGGCGATGTCGTCCGCCGCAGCACGAGTCGTAATCTGAATAACATCGTCTTGAACCAGCCACGTCAGTTCGTACGGACGCAGGCAAGCCGTGAGCGCCGCCGCCAGTGAGAATCGACCTCCGGTCACGTGTAAAGCCGCATCTAACGGAACACCCGCGTCTCCCAACGCTTTTGTATCCAGTTCGATCGGAAGTTTAACGAACGTGCCGAAGTACTTTGGTAAGTCTTGGAGTTCAAGCTTGGCAACGGGCTTAAAATCATGATTCTCTTCAAATTGCTTTCGCTTGGAAAAGGGCGTCGATTTCTCGATTGAAACCGGAACGCCTCCAAGTTCATTCTCGTACCGCGGGTCAGGTTTCACTTGGCAATCCCGTGCTGCTCGCAGTGTTTGCAGAAGCTCGATCACTTTCTCCTGAATTTCTTGGGTTTGGGAAACAACCAGCATGGGGACGCCATTGATGATCCCGATTCGGGCCGCGCCCTCGTCCGCGCCACACCAACTCCGTGGCACGACGGCGTTGCATATCAGGCGAACCAGCGGTTCCGTGTCCCTTTCAAGAGTGTCACGCCGAAAACGATTTTGCTGAGTCATCCTTATCTTCGGGCATAGATCACCAATCTCGTAAACACGTGTAACTCCGTTTAAGGCGATATCTTCCGCTGCGGCCTTCGTGGTAATGACCAATCGCTCGTCGCAGAAAATCGTGGTGAGTTCGTTCGGTCGCAGTACAAGTTTCAAGGCACTCTTGAGCGGAATTTGGGCGGTGGTCATGACCACAGGCACATCATTTTGAACGCCCGCTTCGCCCATGGATTTCCCATCTAACTCGATCGGAATCTGGTGCAATTCGCTGATCCGTTTAACGATCTGGTTCAACGGCCCTTGCCGTTCCGCGGGCTTGAGTTCGTCGGATACCGGTTTGTCGAGCGCCGCGCGAATCCGCAGCACCGTCTCCGATTCGGGCATGACAGATATCCCGGTCTCCTGCCCGTGGCTCAAGCAGGTGACTAGTGTGATCAACAATGCGGTTGTGACCAACGCAACCCGACCCATTCGCGCGAGCATTTGCGGCTCTCCCCAAGTAGACATTGTGGTCGTAGCAGATGACCTCGTCGCAAATCATCTTAACTCAGCAACAAGGCGCTCGCCATAAAGCCGCGACCGGTGGTCGCGCAGGGGCCTGGGACCGACGCGGTTCGACGAGCGCTTCGCACGACGTTCAACGGCAAGCAGCGCGACCAGCGGTCGCGGCTTTATGAGTTGGTCTAAAACAACTCGCGGATCGGCTCGCCGGTGCTGGCGGGTCGCGTAAACCCGTCGGGACTCAGCCGCGTGCCGGGATCGATGCCGAGCGCGTGATACAACGTCGCCGTAAAATCTTCGAGCGTCACCGGGTGATCTTTCACATAGGCCGCTTCACGATCCGAAGCGCCGTACACCGCGCCGCCGCGAATGCCGCCGCCGGCCACGAGCGCCGAGAAACAATGCGGCCAATGATCACGGCCCGTCGCGCGAGCCCCTTTGCTAATCTTTGGTGTCCGGCCGAACTCGCCGACCAACACGACCAGCGTCGAATCGAGCAGGCCGCGTTCGTCGAGATCGCTGATCAGCGCCGCGACCGCTTGATCGCAACGGGGCAAGGCGAACCCGAGCCCGTTCCAGCCGTTCTCGAAAATGCTGATGCCGGCATTGCCGTGCATGTCCCAAGTCTCGACGCTCACGAACTTCTCGCTCGGCGCGAGACCGGTCCAACCGACGACACTCGTCAGCCGCACGCCCGCCTCGATCAGCCGCCTAGCCATCAGCAAGTTCTGACCCAGCGGATGTCGACCATAGCGGTCACGCACCTCGGGCGGTTCACGGTCCACCTCAAACGCCTGCCGCGCGGCGGTACCGGCGAGCAAGCCAAACGCTTTGTCGCGCATCCGCTGCCAAGTCTCGATCTCCGCGACGTTCGCCCCCGGCTGCGGTTGGCCGTGTTGCGACTGGACCTGCTGCCGAGCATTGAGCCGTGCTTGATCGATGCCCGTCGCCGAGTCGAACGCTTTGACCCGAAAGCCGGGCTCGGCCGGGTTGTCATCGTGACTGGTGCCGATGAGCAGCGGAGCATGGGCCATGCCCAACATGCCGCCGGTCAGATACGCGGGCTCGGGCGGAGCCGCGCCGCCGCCAAACTTTTGCAGCCACACATACGACGGCAACTCGGCCCGCGACGGTTTCAATTTCGACACGACCGACCCGAACGCCGGCGCATCGCTCGGTGGCAACTGCGAACCGGCCAGCAGCATCTTGTTCGCCACGTCGTGGACCGGCACCTTGTGCGTCAACGAGCGTATGACGGCGTAGCGATCGCTGACCTTGGCCAACTCGGGCATCAGCTCGCCGACTTGGAACCCGGGCGTGGCGGTGGCGATGGGCTTGTAGGGTCCGCGGATCTCGGCCGGTGCGTCGGGCTTCAAGTCCCACGAGTCGAGCTGACTGAGCCCGCCATATTGATAGATGAAGATGCACGACTTTTCTTGCGGCGACGGTCGCCCGCGCCCGGGTGCCTCGGCCCCTTGCAAGAACCCCTGCAACGACAGCCCCAGCGCGCCGACGCCACCTACTTCTAGCAGGCGACGACGGTCGAAACGCGGACTCGGCGGATGGCGTTGGTCGGACATGGCGTGACTCATCAGTGCTCTATTATTTGTCGTCCGGCTTCCGGCTCGCGTCAAGAGAAACTGAGTACGAATCGACCGTAATGCGGCGGAGAGTCGACGTAGAACGTGGTTTTGGGGCAGACTTGCACGACGATCCGGGGGCGTGCCATGATGTTTGATAGCAAGCAACTCGGCCACAAACACGAACCCTTGGTCACGCTAGGCATCCCACGATGACGTCGCTCCGCCGAAACCCGTTGTCTGTAACTCCACTCGACCGTCGCCAGTTCATCGCGGCGGCGTCAACACTCGCCTTGGCCGGTAGCACGGCATCGGTTGTTGGCGCGGCTCCGGCGGCGAAAAAAGTGCCGGTCGGTATGCAGCTCTGGACGCTGCGTAAGGAGACGGCCGAGGACCTGAGCGGCACGCTCCGCAAAGTGGCCCAGATCGGTTATCGCGGCGTGGAACTGTGGTTTCAGAAATGGCCCGAGGCGAAGACGTTGAAGTCGATCATCGACGACTGCGGGCTGAAGATCGCCAGCGCGCATGTCAACCTCAAGGACTTGGTCGACGACTTTCCGCGCATCGCCGACTATCATCGGACCATCGGCAACCGCACGCTCGTGATTCCGTTTGTTCCCAACTATGCGGCGCTCGACGACGCCGGTTGGCGTAAGACCGTCGATCAGATTCAGCATGCCGCACGAGCCGGCACCGAGGCGGGCTTCGAGGTCCTGTACCACAACCATGCGTTCGAGTTCACCAGTCGCGTCGGCGATGTCGAGGTGTTCGACCTGATCTTCGGCACGATCGACGCCAAACTGCTGGGGGCCGAGATCGACGTGTTCTTCGTGGCCGACGTGGGCCGCGATCCGGTGGCGCTGCTCAAGCGGTTCCAGGGACGTTTGAAACGGGTGCATCTAAAAGAGAAATCGAAGCCGGGCGAGAAAGCGCAGAACACCGAGCTCGGCCGGGGCGTGATCGCGTGGCCCGCGGTGGTCGCCGCCGCTGCGGAGGCCGGCGCCGAGTGGCTGCTCGTCGAGCAAAACTGCGAAGACCGCTCGGCCCTCGA
>JAEUIL010000440.1 GCA_016794255.1 Planctomycetaceae bacterium
ACTTGATCTGTTTGAGATTCGACAACATCGTGAGCTGCCACAAGGCGTCGTCAGAAAACTGAGCCAGATTTGTCGACAGATCTTCGAGCGCGACCAAACCGGTCAGATAGGACAAGGTACGGTCATTGAGCGCCTCGCCCGAGGTCGAAAGAGTTTTCAGGTTCACGAGCCGGCCGAGAACTTCAAAATCGTTGTCGGTGAACTTGGCGAGATCCTTGACCGTCACATCGGTGACCACCCCCTGGGTCAGCTTCACTTCAGCGCCGGCCTTTCGCAACTGCTCAGCGGCGGCGGCCTCGTCGATCGGCCCGGCCTGTTGATCGGCTAGTTTTTTGAGAAACGTCGCTTCTTTGAGTGCGACGTAAGCACGATAGCCCGCGGGATCGATGAATGAATTGTCGCCGGTTTGCTTTTCGAGTCGCTCGTGTTTCGCGTGCATGTCGTAGTAGTTGCCGTGCGCCCCGAGAAACACGTCGCACGGCAGACTTTTGAGCGTGGCAAACGTCTGTCGGTAGTCGTCGACGATCGTGGGGTAATCGCGATTGTCGATCAATCGATAGCCGGGGTTCACATTCGGGCTGCCGATTACCACCACGTGCAGCGGTTTGCCATCAACGGTTTCTTGCCAGGTCCAGGTCGTGCAACCGCGCGTGTGGCCTGGCGTGTGTCGCGCGGTGAGCGTCACGCCACCGAGGCTCACCGTGTCGCCATCCTTGAGCACACGGTCGACGGGACACTTCGCCCAGCGACTGTCAACGTACAAGTACTGTCGCTCGCCGCCGTTGCGCACCACGTCGGCATCCCCCTCCATCACCAAGACTTTGGCGCCGGTCAATTCGCGGAGCTTGAAGTGCCCTTCGACATGATCCGAATGCGCGTGACTGGCCAACAAATACTTCACGTCGCGCAGCTTGAACCCGAGCGACTCCACCGCGCCGCGAATGAGCGGGACCGTCTCGTCAAAACTGCTGTTAATAAGAAAATGCCCCTCAGGCGTCGTAATCAAGTAGCTAGCCAGTTCCTTCGAGCCGACATAATACGTGTTCCCGGCGACGCGATGGGCGGGAAATGCCGAGTCGGCGCGAACCGAGCCGCTGCCGAGCACCAGACCAAGAATGAACAACATTAGCAAGCGAATCATGGCGAGAACCTTACTCACAGGAGAAATGATCGGAAAACATACTCGCGGCGATCAGCCGCCTGCGGCCCCTTGAGTGTTCACGAACAACGAGTAGATCGACGTGCTGCCACACATGAACAGTCGATTGCGATGGCGACCGCCGAAGCAGAGATTCGCACATCGCTCGGGCAAATCGATGCGACCGATCAGTTTTCCTTGCGGGTTGAAGATCGAGACGCCATCGAGACCTGCTTTGCCCATGCCCCAGCCGACCCACAGATTGCCGTCCACATCGACACGCAATCCGTCGGGCGTGCCGTCCGGCTCGGCAGTCACCAGCACCCGGCCGTTGGCCAAATCGCGCCCCTCGTTAACCACGTCAAAGACGCGAATCACCCGTGGCGACACACCTGCCTCGACGACGTACAGCTTGGTTTCGTCGGGTGAGAATGCCAAGCCGTTGGGGCGGTTCACATCGCCCGTCGCTACCGCTAGTCGTTTCGTGAGCGCGTCCCAACGATAGACATTGGTCGGCAACTCGGGCTTGGCCACGTGTCCTTCGTAGAAGCCCAGGATGCCAAACGGCGGGTCGGTGAACCAAATCGAGCCATCGGCTTTGCACACCACATCGTTCGGCGAGTTAAGCGGGCTGCCCGCGTGGCTGTCGGCAATCACGGTGATCGCGCCGTCGTACTCGGTACGTGTCACGCGCCGCGCGTCGTGCTCGCAGGTCAACAGCCGCCCCTGTCGATCGCGAGTATGGCCATTGGAGTTGTTCGCGGGCTTACGAAAGACACTGACCGCCCCGGTTTCCTCGTCCCAACGCATGACGCGATTGTTCGGTATGTCGCTCCAGAGCAGATAGCGACCATCGCCGAACCACACTGGCCCCTCACACCAGCGCATCCCCGTGGCCAGGCGTTCGATCTTAGCTAAGTTCAAGCGGTACTTGGCAAAGCTCGGATCGACAATCTTGACAGCCGGATCGGGGTAGCGTTCGCTGGGTTGCCACTCGGCCCAAAGTGGCGAGGTTAAGGCGGCGGTCGACATGCCACTGCTAAGGGCGAGAAAACGACGACGATTCATGATGAAACTCCAGGCGGCAGAATCAGGCGAGCCGGCGCAGTATATCATGTGGCACACCCGGAAACGTGGCCGGCGTTGGTCGTGGTCGCAGGCTTCCTCGCGTGAGACCGTGGTCTCGAGGCGGGTTTCGACCGATTTTTGCGTGACTCATTCGTAAACCGCGACTCGGGTGACTTGTGCCGTGCGGCGTCGGCCTCATAATTTTGGACCGGGCAAAACCCATTGAGCGGAAGCGTGCCATGATCGATCGACCGATGATTCTCGCCAGTGGCTCGCCACGCCGACGGGAACTGATGACCGTGGCGGGCTATGCGTTCGACATCGTCACGCCGAGTGCCGAGGCCGAGTGTGGCGTATGCAGCGGCGAGAGTCCGCCCGAGTTCGCGGCCCGCATGGCCTATCAGAAGGCGGCCGACGTGGCGACCCGCGTGGGGCGCAGTTTGATCGTGGCGTGCGACACCATTGCCGAATGCAACGGACAGATTCTCGGCAAGCCCGAGAACGAAGATCACGCCCGGCATATGCTGACGATGCTGCGTGGTCGGCGGCATCATGTCTATAGCGGCCTGTGCCTCTGGCAAATTCCCGAGGGTGAGCCGCTCGTGCGCGTGGCCAAAACGACACTCTTCATGCAGCCGCTGACCGACGAACAGCTTGAGGAGTATCTGGCCAGCGGTTTGTGGGAGGGCAAGTCGGGCTCGTTCGGTTATCAAGATCGGCTCGGCTGGCTCGACGTGCTCGACGGCAGCGAGTCGAACGTCGTGGGTCTGCCGATGGAACTGCTGGCCGAGATGCTCGCCCCGTTTCGTGCATCGTCGGCATAACTCAATAAACTCGGACACCTTTGCTTCCTCAATAGACTCTCCCTTGCCGCGCTTTCCATCATGATGAAATACGACGCTCACAATTGGCTCAACCATCTGTTCGACATCCGCGGTTCGCTGCTGAAAGAGATCGCCGGACGGGTAATAACCTGTGTGGTCTGGAGTATCGCAGTCGTCTGCTTTCATTTGTATCGCGCGCAGATCGGGTTCGACGTGGTGATGTCGAGCGTGCCGCACGCCTTGATTGGGCCAGCGCTGTCGCTGCTGTTGGTGTTTCGCACGAATGCTTCGTACGATCGGTTTTGGGAGGGTCGCAAGCTGTGGGGGACGATCGTCAATGAGTCGCGCAACTTGGGTCGCGCCGTCAGCGTGATGCTCAGCGGCAACGCGGCACTTGCCAACGACACGCTCCGCTGGGCGATCGTGTTTCCTTGGACGGCTGCGCGTCAATTGCGCGGTTTGGCGCCCGAAGGGCCGCATCTCGACGCGCTCGACTCGGGCGAGGCGGCCTTGGTAACGACCAGCCGACAACCGTGGCTCGTCGCGGCGCGACAAGTCACGACACGGCTGCAATCGGCACGCACCGCGGGCTTGTTGAGCGATATCCAGTTTCAATATGCCGATCAGAACGTGCAGATCCTCGTCGACAGCATGGGGGCGTGTCAGCGGATCCACAACACGCCGCTGCCTTTCGCCTACATGGTACATCTGCGTCGAGCGCTCATCATCTACGCCTACACGCTGCCGATTGCCGTGGTCGAGTCGTTTGGAATCTGGACCGTGCTGGTGACGCTGCTCATCAGCTACACGCTCTTCGGTATCGAAGAAATTGGCGTCGAGATTGAAGACCCGTTCGGCGACGACGAAAACGACCTGCCGCTGTCCGACATCTGCGCCACGATCGAAGCCGATCTGCGCGAGATGATGGCTCGCCCCATGCCGGTGGGCGGTGCGTAGATTGGGCACTTGCCCGTGCAGAGCCGCCGCTTGATAGATGGCGAGCGCGCTCCGCTCAATCTCGCCCGTGGCGCAAAGCTCGGCCAGGCAATGCGCCGGTGTGTTGCGTGCCTTCGAGCACTACCTGGCCATTCACGATCACGTACGCGATCCCCTCGCTGTATTGAAACGGTTCGGTGTAGGTCGAGCGATCGACGATCTTGGCCGGGTCGAAAATCGTGATATCGGCCGCGAGCCCCGCTTGCAACAGTCCGCGATCGCGCAAACCGAGCTTGGCGGCGTTGAGCGACGTCATCTTGCGAATCGCGTCTTCCAGTCGCAGCACGCCACGCTCTCGGACGTATTCGCCCAAGACTCGCGGAAACGTGCCGAAGTTGCGAGGATGCGGATTCCCGCGCCGCAACGGTCCTTCGACAGCATAGGCCGAGCCGTCGGAACCGATCGAACACCACGGCTGCGCGAGCGTCAGCGTCATGTCCTCTTCCGTGTGGTGCGCGTACACCGTGCTGACCGAACCTTGCTCTTCGATCAGTAGCTCGAACAACTCGTCGAGCGCGTCGGGATTAGCTTTCCCCTCGGTACGCAACGACAGCACGCGATCCATGGTGAGCCCTTTGAACCGATTGTCGGCGCTGATCAGCATCCGGCTCCAGTCGCCACCGACGGCGGTGTAGTGGTTGTACCAGCCATCGATTCCTTGCTGAATGTCTCGTTTCAGTCGTGGCCGCAACGTCGGATCTTTGAGCCGTTCGAGCAGCTTGGCCGTGCCCCCCTCGTGAGCCCAGGGTGGAATGATGCTCGACAGATTGTTGTTGCCGCGCGTGTAGGGATACACATTCGCTTGTACATTCACGCCACGTCGCCGTGCCGCCTCGATCAGCGCGACGAGTTCACTCATGCGTCCCCAGTACTTTTGGTCCGCGATCTTGAGATGGATCACATCGACCGGCAGCTTGGCTCGCTCGCCGATTGCAATCGCCTCGCGAACCGAGTCAAACACGCCGCTCCCCTCGTTCCGCACATGCGTCGAGTAGATTCCACCATGGCGGGCGACCACCTCGCACAGCGCGACAATGTCGTCCGTCGTCGTCAACGAGCCGGGCGGCATCATCAGCGCACTCGACAAACCCCACGCGCCGTCGCGCATCGCAGCGTCCACGAGATCTCGCATCTGCTGCATCTGCTCGGTCGTGGGACGATCGAACGTGGTCCCCATCACCGATTGCCAAATGTTGTTCAGCCCGACATACGACACCACATTGACCGACGAGCCCGTTCGATCGATCGCGTCGAGATAAGCACCCAGCGTCGGCCAACGAGCCGGCTTGCCGCCCGTCGGCGCCGAGGTCGCCACCTGCGGCCCTTGATTGGGCCCAGCCGAGTCACCTTCGCCCAGCACCTCGGTCGTGACCCCCTGCCGGATCTTGCTCTGCGCTTTGCCATCTTCGAGCAGCAACGCATCCGAATGCGAATGCATGTCGATGAAGCCGGGAGCGACCACCAGCCCTCGGGCATCGATGACGCGGTTAGCATCGCCAGCGGAAACACGCCCCACGGCAGCGATTTTGCCGTCACGAACCGCAACATCGCCGTAGAACCAGGGGTTGCCGGTGCCATCGACGAGCTGACCGTTGCGAATCAGCAGATCGTACTTCTCCGCAGCCGTAGCAACTTGGCAGGGAAACATCCCGCCGCCAGCGACGAGCCAGCCAATGACAAGCAAACAACGACGGGTGACTTGCGACATAAGCAGATCCTGCGATCAGGTGACATTCAAATGAATCAGTCCACGTAACTATACTGGCCTGCGCGACGCGCAGCACCCAGGGAAATCGGCGCTCGGCAGCATTCGAGGTCCTCAAGATTCGTACACTGAGCACCACAAAGAATCGCGCCGCAGACTATAATTGACTTGAGTCCGCTCCTGATTTCGAGAGAGCCTACTTCGCAAGTGATTCGACGATGGATGCAAGTTTGAAAGATCGACTCACCGCCGGGGCGATCGCATTTCGGGGCTATAACACGACCAACTTGGGTCGCACGCCCGAGTTGCTCGCGCATCCGGCGTACGGTCCGATTGTCGAGCGGCACCTGCGCGAAGCGAGCGAGATCGTTGCCGATACGCTGCGTGTTCCGACCGATCTCGTGGACCGCGTGCAGCAGCGACACGAGAGCACGCTCGCCACATTTGCCGAGGACATCGCACTTATTCTCAGTGTCGAACGAGCACAGATCGAGATTCTGGCCGAGCAATTTGAAACTCGGCATGACACGGCCGCGGTAATGACCGGCTACAGCTTGGGCGAGATCGCGGCGTTGATCGTCGGCGGCTCGCTCCCTTTTGCCGACGCGCTGATCCCGCTAGTGAGCTTAGCCGGAGACTGTGCCGCCTTGGCCGAAGACACCACGATGGGCGTCGTCTTCTCGCGCGGACCCGAGTTGCCGCCGGGTATGATCGAGCGGCTTTGTCTCGAACTGAACTACGAGGGCCGGGGCGTGATCGCGGTGTCGTCGTATTTGTCGCCCAACACGGTGTTGGTGATGGGCCAAGGCGATACCCTCGATCGGCTCAAGGTGCGGGTAACGGAAATGCTCGGCAAGAATGTCAACTTGCGAAAGAACGAGCATCAGTGGCCGCCGCTGCACACGCCGATCTTGTGGCAACGCGCGGTGCCCAATCGAGCCGCGGCCATGATGCACACCATGGCCGGTGGTCTCCGCGCGCCGCAGCCACCGGTGTTGTCGCTCGTCACGGGCAAGGCGAGCTACACCGATCTGAATTGTCGGGAACTGATCGCCCGCTGGCTCGATCATCCGCAACGGCTGTGGGACGTGATCTACGAATTGCTTTCGATGGGGATCGAGACCGTGGTTCATATCGGTCCCGACCCGAACCTGATTCCCGCGACGTTTAAACGTCTGAGCGACAACGTGACCGCGCAGATGAGCGGCTCGCGCTGGGGACAATGGGGGCTGCGTGCCGCCGGCGGGATCCACTATCGTTCGTGGCTGCGTGGACTGCTGCGCTCGCGCGTGGCGCTGCTCCGCGCTCCGTTCGTGCGACAGATCGTGGTCGAGGATTGGTTGCTCGAGCAGAAGCCGCTTCGCACGTCGCTTGTGTAGCAGCAAAAAGAGTATCCATCACGCTCCGCGTGATGTGCCCTGGAACCGACTTTTCGACCATGGCACTCGACCAGAGATCGTTAAACACCCGAGAAAACATCACGCGGAGCGTGATGGATACTCTTTCGGACGCCCTAGATCTTCAGACCGTAGAACTTGATCGCGTTCTCGCTCCACAGCTTCTGTTGATCGGCGGCGGGACGTGAGGCGACGATCTGCCGCAGGGCGTTGATCCACTCGCCGAGCTGAGCTCCGAGCAGACACACCGGCCAGTCGCCGCCAAACACCACGCGATCCGGGCCGAACGCGTCGAGACAGTGATTCACGCAGGGGGCCAAATCCTCGACCGTCCAGCCTTTCGGGGCCCGCGCGACGATGCCCGAGATCTTGCAGATCACGTTCGGAGTCTTGCCTAAGGCATCGATATCCTTTCGCCAGGCATCGGCGTCGTGCCACGGGGCAGCTTCTCCGTCACGCCGTTTGCCGAACGCTTTGGGGTCGCCGTTACCGCAATGATCCACGACGAACCGCGTCTCCGGACAAAGCAGGGCCAGTTTGCGACCGTCGTTCAACTCGGTCGGTCGCATGCAGAGATCAAAGTGCATGCCCAACGCGCCGAGTTGCCGCACGCCACGCACGAAATCGTCACCGAGACACGTCCCCGCGGGAATGCCGTCGTTGTGTACGACCTGCCGCACTCCCTTGGCGTAGCCCGATGCGTGATGCCGCTTGATATACGCGCCGAAGTCGGGCGACGCCGGACGACCACCGATCGTGGCACCGATGGTTTGCTCACGACCACTCTTGGCCAGCCCCAACACATAGTCGGCTTCGGCATCGAGTTCGGCCGGGTCGACGTCGACCTCCATGTACACCGCCTTCACGTTGAAGCCTTTGGTCGCGGCAGCGTACTCGACCGGAGTAAAGCTATGCTTGAGCACCTCGGGCGCTCCGCCGAGCCACGGCAACTTCTGCGTCTTC
>JAEUIL010000456.1 GCA_016794255.1 Planctomycetaceae bacterium
ACCGTGGAATGTTGTCCTTGGATTGTTCGGCTTGCCGGTTGAGCTGCGCGAGACACATCAGCGGCACTCGCAATTCACGGGCTAAACCCTTCAAACGCCGGGCGATCTTCGACACCTGTTCCTGCCGCGGATCTTTCGGATTGTCGGGCTCGATCAGCTGGAGGTAGTCGATCACGATCAGCTTGAGCCCATGCTTGCGCTTGAGCCGCCGGGCTTGAGCAGCGATCTCGGTCATCGTGCGGCTCGGCGAGTCGTCGATGAACAACGGCGCTTCGGACATCTCGTTCGACGACTGGATGAGCTTCTTGCGATCGATAGGCGAAATGAAGCCGTTGCGCAGTTCGTGGCCGTTGATCCGCCCGTGCGAGCAGAGCATACGCTCGGCCAATTCGAGCCGCGACATTTCCAGGCTCACGAACAGCGTCGGTTGCTTCTGCGTGATCGCGACATGTTCGGTGAAGCACGTCGCAATGGCGGTCTTACCCATCGACGGACGGCCGGCGATGATGATCAGTTCCGACTCGTGCAGTCCGCCGGTCATGCGATCGAGATCGGTGAAGCCCGACGGCATGCCGCCAATACCCTTAAGCAGTCGCTTGTCGATCCGTTCCAGCGCATCGTGCAAGATATCTTGCATCGCGTGGACTTCGCCGGTGGCGTTGTTTTCGAGAATGCCGAAGACCCGTTCCTCGGCACGGGAGAGCAGCTCCTTGGTCTCTTGCGAAGCGTCGTAAGCATCGCGCAGGATCTCGGTGCTGGCGTGGATCATCGCCCGCAACGTCGCCTTGTCATGCACGATCTGGGCGTAGTACGCGGCGTTGGCGGCGGTCGGAACCGAGTTAATGACCTCGGCCAGATAGTCGAGCCCGCCGATCGAGTCGAGATCGCCGTTCTTTTCGAGCCGCTCGGCCAGGAGCGTCACGTCGATCCCCTTGCCGTCGTTGGTCATGTCGAGCAACTGACGGAAGATCACCTGATGGGCATACGAATAGAAGTCCTCGGCCTTGCGACAATGTCCGACCACGTCGTCGCACACCTCGGGATCGAGCAGCATGCTGCCGATGACCCCCTTCTCGGCCTCGAGATTGTGCGGGGGGATGCGATCGAGCATATCGGTGATTCGGCCCGGTCCGCGATTCGAGCCGTGACCAGCATCCGAGCGATTCACCGTAGCCATGCGAGATCCTTCCGTGACCAACTGCCAAGAGACGCGAAACTCTCAGGATACCGGCCGAGGGCGGAGCAATCCACCAGTCGCGATCGATGCGAACTTGGAAGCCTGCGGCGAGTGCGTCGACTGGGTGATTTGTGAGCGTCGGCGATCCCGCGATTATTTCTTCTCAGCCGCCTTGGCCTTCTTGGCTTTGTACTCGGCCAAGATGCCCGCCGGGTCGGCCTCAAACAGGTCTTTGCAGCCGGTGCAACAGACGAAGTATGTCTGCCCCTCGTGCTTGACGGCGATCGTGCCGCGGCCGCCGGTGACGACGCACTCGGGACCGTCGCTCCCCGACGCGAACTGGATCCCTTGCCGGGTGTAGCCGATTTCGGCGAGCCGCACATAGCGATTCTCGCCGGCCGGGCGACGCTCGTAGAGCACGAGTAGCCGGTTGTTCTCAGCCACCTGTCGGAACGTGATCCGAGCGACCGACTCGGCCGGGGCGTCGGCCCGTTCGAAGACGAAGTGCCCCGAGTCATTCTTGCGACCGGTGAACTTGCCGGGCTGCTTGTCGCCGACGGCCAACAGTGTCAGCACGTAGACGCCGGTCTCTTTCGTCGGCGCGATCTCGCCCGAGGCGACGTGCTTGGCCCCTTCGCTGATGAACTCGATCGACGCATGGTCGGCGGTGTACTTCCAGGCCCAATCCGAGGTCTCGCTCCAGGCACCTTTGGTCGAGCCACGTTGCGGTTGACCCGCGCCGCGCCAGCCGCCGACGTACGTTTGCCACTCGCCGAGCGCCGCGACGTCGGCTTCGTTGATTGGCGACTTATCGGCCGCACTGGCGACGAGCGAGGTCAGAACGATGAGAATCGAGAGGATGGAACGCATGGCGGGAGGGAGTGAGTGGGGGAAACTTAGAATGACAAAATCATGGAGAACAAAATCATGAAGACGGGGGATAAGGCAGGATCATGAGGTACAGGATCATGAAATGCAATTTTGATTTCAAAGTTGGTGATTTACCTCGTTCTTCATCCTTTCGCTTTCTTCGTTCTTCATAATCCTGTTCTTCATGATCCTGTCACCTTCTCATGATTTTGTTCGTCATGATTTTGTCAATCTACCTCAACCATCCTCGCGACACACGATCACACGCCATTTGCCTGGCCCGTGAACGCCGGTGGTTAAGCGTAACTCAAGATCGCCGGTCTTGCTCGGGCCGGTGATCAACGTCAGGTTGCTCGGCAGATACTCGGGGCCCGCGGCGACGAGTTTGTCGAACAGGTCGAACAAGTCGGGCAGAATCTGCGAACGGGTCACGATCGCCACGTGCACCGGCGGCGCGAGGCTCGCCAGTCGTTCGCGGCCAGGGGCGCTGAGCATCGCTAGCGAGCCGGTCTCGGCCACGGTCCAACTCGCGCTTGAAATGCCCATGTCGGCAGCGAGGATTTCACGCCGTTGTTCGTCGCGTGGTAAAGCGGCGAGCAAGCCGTGATTGAGTCGGCGAATGTCGGCGGTTTGCAGCAACTGATCGAGCCCGAGTCGTTCCAACACTGGATGTTCCCAGCAGAACGCCGTGCGAGCGCCGTACTCTTTGCACAGCGCGAGCAACGCCGGGCCGGCATCGGTGAGGCGATCGACGATCTGCGCCTGACCGCCGACTTGGTTCACTTCGGTGGCCATCCGCGCGACCGCGTCTTCGCCAGCGCCGCAATAGCCGACGCGCGGCGGCAGATCGTCGCGGAGATGCACTCGATGGGCGTTGCCCGAGCGCGCGGCGTCGCGGACTCGTTGCAAAAAAGCGTCGCGGTTCATACTTCTTTCCCCTCGCGGTCCCACCAGTCCCGAAAGCGTTCGCGAGCCGGGGCGGGAAAATCTCGCGCCGCGGTCCAGCCATGCAACGGGCCGGGCAAGCGTCGCAGCCAACCGCTCTGGTTCAAGCGACCGATCGTGCGCGTCGCGAACCACGTCGATACTCGATACGCCAGCGGGCTACGCATCGCGCGGGCCCACATGCCATAGGCCAGTCGTTCGTACCACGGCAACTCGCCAGGCTCGGCGTGCAGTTGTTCACGCAGCTTGACGAGCATGTCGGGAATATGAATCTTCACCGGACACGCGGCCTGACACGCGCCGCACAAGCTCGACGCATGCGGCAAGTGATGGTTGGCCACGAGTCCATCGTAGAGCGGCGTAAGCACCGCGCCGATCGGTCCGGCATAGACACCGCCATACGCGTGGCCACCGACGTTGCGATAGATCGGACAGGCGTTCAAGCAGGCTCCGCAGCGAATGCAAAACAAGCTTTCCCGCAATGGGCCGCCGAGAATTTTCGATCGGCCGTTGTCGAGCAGAATCAGGTGAAACTCTTCGGGACCATCGAGTTCGCCCGATCGACGCTTGCCGGTGACGAGTGACGTGTACACCGAGAGTTTCTGCCCGGTCGCGGCGCGGGCCAGCACCTTGAGGAACACGGGCAGCTGTTCCAGTTTGGGAATGACTTTCTCGATGCCGAGGATCGCGATGTGCACTCGCGGCAAGGCGACGGTCAGCCGGGCGTTCCCTTCGTTCGACACGAGCACGATCGTGCCGGTCTCGGCAACCGCGAAGTTCGCGCCCGTGATGCCGACGTCGGCAGTTGCGAACTTCTCGCGCAGTCGACGACGGGCGTAAGCCGCGAGGTCCTCGGCCGTGGCGGGCAACTCTTCGCCTGCATCCTCGCTGAGCACCTTTTGAGCATCGGCCACCCGCATATGCAGCGCCGGCGCGACGAGATGCGACGGACGATGGCCCGCCTTTTGAATGATGAACTCGCCGAAGTCCGTCTCGACGGCCTCGATGCCGGCCGTTTCGAGAGCATGGTTGAGATGAATCTCTTCGGTCGTCATCGACTTCGACTTGACGACCCTCTTGCCGCCACAGCGACGTACAATGTCGATGATCGTCTGGCAGGCATCTGCGCCGTCGTCGGCAAAGTGAACCTGACCGCCGAGCCGCTTCACGCTGGCTTCGAGGGTCTCGATATGTGTGGCGAGATCGGCGAGCGTTTCGTCCTTGATGGCGCGAGCCCGTTCGCGGAGCAGATCGCTCTCGGGAAGTGCGGCATAGGCCTGTTTGTTCCGCGCGCCGAGCGTATCGCCCAGATTGAGCAGCGCCAGTTGCAGGTTCCCATCGCGCAACGCATCTTTCGACGCCGCGAGGAACTCATGGTGCTCATGCTGGTGGTAGGTGGTCGACATGCGTGGTTAGAGATGTAGGAGTAAGAGGACGCAGATGAACGCGGATCAACGCAGATGGGATGCCGAAAAGGTGACGTGACCAACGGCTCAAGCTTACGTGAACAAACGCCAGTTCTCAACGATCGTTTACTGAAGATCCTCAACCCGAGTCCGCCGTATCACTTTCTCTCTGCCTGTTGCGGGCAGAGCATCAAAAAGTAACTGTGGCAATCGCCCTCTTTCCACATGCTTTATGGGCTTCTCAACAAAATCGAAGGGAATCAGGGCATTTTCGTTGCTAATTGTGGGATCAGCTCCGTGCTTAAGAAGTAGTTCGACAATTCGCTCACGCTTTGCAACGTCCGTGACCGACATCATCGCAGCAGTATGAAGTGGCGTATTACCTCGACTATTTTGGGCATTCGGATTTGCGCCTAATTTGAGAAGCATTTCCGCAAGATCAAGATTGCCCTTTCCGGCGACACAATGAAGTGGAGTTTCGCCAATCCCGAGTATCGATACCTTGGTCGCCCGATTAACATCCGCCCCTGATTCGAGAAGAGCGTTGATGATACCGGTATGAGAGTAATCCATCGCTAGCAGTAGGCACGTGCCCTTAGATTGCGAATCGGCGTTAGGATCTGCGCCTGAGGCAAGCAACACTCGAACCACGCGGTGATATGATGATTCGATGGCCCGGTGTAACGGAGTCTCGTCATAGTCATCTCGCGAGTTGACGATAAACGGATTCGCTGTCAAGGCGAACCGAACCCAATCTACGCGACCGCTATTCAATCCACTCTGTAACGCAAAAGTCGTCGTTCCATAGTACGTGACCGAGATCAGGTAGATGCCGAATAATGTAATTAGGACATACTTTGCCGTTCTCATTGCTGGCACCTTGCCCCGTTTATTTGAGGTATCTACGTACGCTTACCGAGCCGCTGCATACGATCAGCCGCTTGATAATCTGCGACCTATCTGCGTTGATCCGCGTTCATCTGCGTCCCCTTACCTCAGCTACTGCGGAGGGCCCTTCCCTTTCATCGATTGCATTCGCGCTCGAAAGGCGGCGAACTCCGTGGCGTCGACGGTGCCGTCGCTGTTGGTGTCGAGCCGATCCATCGACCCGGCCATGCGCTCGGGCAACTCGTCGACCGTTAGCTTCTTGTCGCCGTTCTTGTCGAGGTCGGCGAAGTTGAAGGTCGGCGGGCCGGCGGTTTTCTTCGCGGCGTCCGCTTTCGGCGCGGGCTGCGGTGATTCCTTTTGCTCGCCGAACTTGGCGTTCACATCGACCGGTTCGGCACCGTCGTCCTCTTCGCGTGCTTCGACCAAAATCGCTCGCGGGTTCAGGAGCACGTCGTCACCCTCGGCGAGGCCGTCTTTGATCTCGATGCGTTCGCTGCTGCTGAGACCCACGACCACCGGGCGACGCTCGGGCCCGTGCGGCGTGCGGACCCAGCAGTACGTGTGTCGACCGAGTTCCACCACGGCCTGCACCGGCACCGAGATCACGTCGCGTTTGTCGGCGATCAGGATCTCGACCTCGGCCGTCTGACCGGGCCGGACTTGCTCGACTTCCCCTTCGATCCGCACATACGCGGCGTACTCTTTCACGTTCGACGAAAAGAAGCTGCTCGGCTCGGGCTGATTGCCCACGAGCCGCACTTGGCCCTGAAACAGCCGGTCGAGCAGTTTAATCTGCGCCCGTTGACCGATCGCGACTTGATCGATCTTCGACTCATGCACGAGCGTCTTGACCTGCATCTGCGACAGGTCCGGCAGCCGCACGATGCTTTGCCGTTCGCGGACTGCCGCCCCTTCTTCGATCTTGACGCCACTACTGCTACTGCCGCGGCTACTGCTCGATTCATTAGCGTAGATCACCATGCCATCCTGCGGCGCGATGATCACGCATTTTTCGAGCTGCGTGGTCATGCGCGTGAGCCGTTGCTGTTCGAGTTCGCAAGCGGCTTGTTCGCTGCGCCAGCGGGCCTCGGCGCTGTCGCGTTTGCTTTGCAGATCTTCGAGCATCTTGGCTTTGGTGAACTTGTCGAGCACCGTGATCGCCGTTTGAGCCGTGTCGAGATCAAGCTTAGCCCGTTCGACGGCGAAGCGCTGCGCCTCGAGTTGCAGCGGTGTCACATAACCTTTGCGGGCCATGCGTTCGGTATGCTGCAACGCGTTCTCCGAGCTGCGCAGGTTTTCGAGCGCGATCTTGCTCTGCGACTCGAGCAGTTGATGTTCTTTGACATAGGTACCCTCGAGATACTCTTGCACAGCGATCTTCGCGGCCGAGAACTCTTTCTCGACTTGAATGCGGGCCGCGTTGGCCTTTTCGAGCACGATCTTTTGTTGGCTGATCGACTCGGTGATTGTCGAACTGTCGAGCTCGACGATCTTTTGACCCTTGGTAACGTGCGTGCCGTCGGGAATGATCCACAGGATGACGCTACCGCCGGCGACTTCACATTTGACGTCGACGTTGGCGGCGCTCTCGACGTTGCCATCTTCGACAACCGTCACGACGAGCGGCCCGCGGGTCACACGTTGCGTGATGACGCGCTGCTGGGTGTCGACCGCGAACCAAGCCTTGAGCGGTTCGACCGCAAACCAAGCCGAGCCGCCGAGCACTGCTAGCATTACGAGCCAGAAGAACCACCGGCCCGACCGAGAACGGCGACGCGGTCGGGTGGCCGATGGCGTCGGTTGCGAGAACAACGGGTTCGATTCCAGGGTGGCCATGTAACTTGTCTCGCGATGAGTGTGTCGACAGGACCCGAGTCCAGCCCACATCTATTGAACCATCTTCGGATGCCAACGTCTCGCGAAAAACAGTTCGAAGTGCTTGCGCATAGTAGAACGAGTCGAACACGCACCGAGGCTCGCAACGGTAGCGAATTCGTTTCTATCGCCCAACAATGAAATGTGCGGGGGCGACGGCTGCCGACTTGAGGCTTTTTGCCAACTTTGTCAGCTCTGGCGTAATCCGCTGGACTGTTGCGTTTGCATCCGTCCTGTTAATCCTCACCGTCTAGGTAACCTTGAAGTCCCGGGGCATAAATTGCCGATCGTTCCTGCATCGTCTTCGTCGACGCCCCCGTTCGGGTGTTGCGAGCTTGGTTTGAGCGGTATAATGGTGGGACTTTTCACTCGCCGCAGAGCGACGACACCAGCCGCTCGGACGAACCATTCTTGCTCGGCGAACCTTAGAGGATGCTCATGAGCCAATTGGATTCGGCTACCGTGGTAACCATGGACAAAAGCGCGTCGGCTGGCGTTTCATCACTCAACCTGTACGACAAGTGCCTTGCCCTGGCACACAACGTCTGGTGGAGTTGGCAGCCCGAGGTCGTGAATCTCTTCCGCGATCTCGATCCGATCCGCTGGCGACAGCTCGATCACAATCCCATCGCGCTACTGAGCGAGTTCACCCCCGACCGGCTCGAAATGCGAGCGGCCGAACTCGTTCTCTATAGCCGCATCAATCACGCGTATCGCCGGTTGAAAGAGTACATGAACTCGTCGCAAACCTGGGCGACGACCCATGCCGGCGTGTTGGGCAGCAAGCCCGTGGCGTACTTCTCGGCCGAGTTCGGCATGCACGAGTCGATTCCGATTTACTCGGGCGGTCTCGGCGTGCTGTCCGGTGATCACGTCAAGAGTGCCAGCGACTTGGGCATCAACTTCGTCGCGGTCGGTCTGTTCTACGATCAAGGTTACTTCAAACAGCACCTTGATCACGACGGGTATCAACTCGAAGAGTATCTCGACACGAAGGTCGAGAACGTGCCGATGGTGCCGGCCCGCGGCGCGGATGGCAACCCGCTGCATGTGACGGTCGAGACCCGCAACGGCAACTTGATCGCCAAGGTGTGGTTGATGCAGGTCGGCCGAGTGCGGCTGTATTTGCTCGACTGCGACGTGGAGGGCAACAGCCCCGAGGACCGTGAGCTGACCAGCCGATTGTACGGCGGCGATCATCGTACGCGCATTCGGCAAGAGTTGGTGCTCGGCGTCGGCGGCGTGCGCGCGTTGCATGCCTTGGGTTACTCGCCGGGCGTGATTCACATGAACGAAGGGCACAGCGCCTTCGCTGGTCTCGAAGCGATCCGCGTCGCGATGGAAGACGATGGCCAAAGCTTCGACGAAGCGCTGCGCGAAGTGGCTCAACACTCGGTGTTCACGACACATACGCCGGTGCCGGCCGGTCACGACCGCTTTGACGGCGGCTTGATCGAGGAACATCTCGGACCACTCCGCGACAAACTCGGCATTTCATACGATCAACTGATGGGGCTCGGTCGCGTCGAGCCGCACAATGGTGGCGAGTCGTTCACGATGACCGTGCTGGCGCTGAAACTGTCGCGTCGGGCCAACGCCGTGAGCTCGCTGCATGGCCACGTCAGCCGTCGCATGTGGGCCCATCTCTGGCCGTGGCGTGTTGAAGAAGAGATTCCGATCGGCCATATCACCAACGGTGTGCACATTCAAAGCTGGCTCGCGTATCAAATGCAGCAGCTTTACGACCGCTACTTCCCGGCCGATTGGATGAAGCGGATGGGCGAGGCAGAGGTGTGGCAGTACATCCACACGATCGATCCCGGTGAGTTGTGGGAAACGCACCACGCGCTCAAGAACCTGCTGCTGTCGTTCGTGCGTCGACGCGTAAGTCGCCAGTACCGTCGTCGCGGCGAGAGCGACGAATCGGTCGAACTCGCCCGCAGCATGCTGGATCCGAATATTTTGACGATCGGGTTCGCCCGGCGGTTCGCGACCTACAAGCGGGCCGACCTGTTGATGCAAGACCTGGACTTGCTCGCGCAGTTGATCAACGACCCAGATCGGCCGATCCAGATTATTTTCGCGGGCAAGGCGCACCCGGCCGACGAGCCCGGCAAGCAGTTGATCAAACGCGTGTCGAACATGCGGCACGATCCGCGGTTCGCCCAACGTGTGGCGTTCATCGAAGATTACGACATCAACGTCTGCCGTCACCTGGTGCAAGGTGTCGACGTGTGGCTCAATAACCCGCGGCGACCGTTGGAAGCGTCGGGCACGAGCGGTCAAAAGGCGGTACTCAACGGCGGTTTGAATCTGTCGGTGCTCGACGGTTGGTGGGCCGAGGCGTATGACGGTGCCAACGGCTTCGCGATCGGCAAGGGAACCAGCCACGTCTCCGACGCCATCAACGATCGCCGCGACGGCGAGAGTTTGATGAAAGCATTACGCGAACAGGTGATTCCGCTCTACTACGATCGCGACGTCGACGGTTTGCCGCGACAATGGATCAAGCGGATGATGAACTCGATCGGCTCGCTGGCGTGGCGGTTCAGTGCCCATCGCATGGTGATGGACTACGTGCTGAGCGCGTATGTGCCGGCAGCCGGCGGTTTGAGTTGCGACATGAATTCGCGGTAAGCGGCGATTGTCGGTTGTTATTCGCTACCGCTACGGACCGAGTTCATCACTGGCCACGGCACAGGCCATGACCGACTCTTCGTTCCACTCGCGGACCGGACGAACCTTGCGCAGCCGGCCGCGTGACATGACGGCCAACCGATCGCAGACCGCGAGCAACTCGGGCAGATACGAACTGACAAAGATGATCGCCTTACCGGCCGCGGCCAACTCGCCAAGCTGCCGATAGATCTCGGCCTTGGTGCCGACATCGATGCCGCGCGTCGGCTCGTCGAGCAACAGCACGTCGGCGTCTTGATGCAGTAGTCGCGCCAGGGCGACCTTCTGCTGATTGCCGCCCGACAGTTCGCTCACCAACTGTTCGCTCGATCGGGCTTTGATTTGCATCCGTTCCATCCAGCGAGATACGGCAGAGGCTCGTTTGCCGAGCGACAACCAGCCCCACCTGGTATACGGCTTGAGATCGCTGAGCGTCAGATTATCGGCGATCGATCGGGCCTGCGCGAGTCCTTCGTTCTTACGATCTTCGGATAACAGTCCCAGACCAGCTTGCAATCGGGCGCGAGGTGTGGCTGCGGGGGCGACGACGCCGATGCGCACCTGTCCGTGCCGCACAACGTCGAGTCCGGCCAGACAGCGCAGCAACTCGGTTCGCCCGGCGCCGACCAAACCCGCGATCCCCAGGATCTCGCCGCGGCGCACTTCGAGCGACGCTTCGAGCGGCAGCTTCACACCCGAAAGTCGGTCCACGCTGAGCAGCACCTCGCCCGGCTCATGGGGCACGACGGGAAACAACTCGTCCACACTGCGGCCCACCATCAGCGACACAATCTGCGCGGCGGTGACCGATTTCAAGTCGCCGCTCGCCACCGACTCGCCGTCGCGCAGCACCGTGTAGCGATCGGCGACGGCGCGGACCTCTTCGAGAAAATGGCTGATGTAAATCACGGCGCGGCCCGAGGCCTTGAGCTTGGCGATCACGGCGAACAGCCGCTCGGCGTCGTGCTGAGTGAGCGAGCTGGTCGGTTCATCGAACACGATCAGCCGGGCATCGGCGACCAAAGCCCGAGCGATCTCGACCAGTTGTTGCAGTCCGACCGACAACTGTCGCACCGGCGTATGCAGCGGCAAGTCGGGATGTCCCAACTCGGTGAGTGCGCGAAGGACTAACTCACGCTGCTGGCGGCGATCGAGCAGTCCGCCGCGATGCCGCTCTTGGCCGAGCATGATGTTGTCCTCGACCGAAAGATCCGGCCCGAGGTTGAGCTCTTGATAGATCATCGCCACGCCAGCGACCCGCGCGGCGTGCGGTCCTTGCGGATGATACGGAGCTCCGGCGAACTGCATGGTTCCTGCATCGGGGGCGAGTGCTCCGCTGAGGATTTTCATCAACGTGCTCTTGCCCGCGCCGTTCTCGCCGATGAGCGCCAACACTTCGCCCGCGTGCACTTCGAGGCTCACCCCGCGCAGCGCATGCGTCCCGCCGAAGCGTTTCTCGATGCGTTGCATGTGCAGAAGTGGCGCGGTCATGGATGGGGAAACAGGTACGTAGGTGAGTAAGTGAGTAGGTGTAGGACTAGACGGCGCAGCTCGCTTGCGGTTTCGCGCCGATCTCTCGCACGCAGTCCTACAACTGCTTCGGACTCAGCAGCGGCTTCATCTCGGCCGAGTCCATGTTCTCGGGCGTCGCGAGGTACTCGCCGGTGTCGATGCGCTTTTCGACCGGCTTCCCTTGCAAGTGCGCGACCATCGTTTTGACTGCGAGATAGCCCATGCGGAGCGGGTCTTGCAACACGATCCCGTGACACTTGCCCGCTTTCATCGACGCAATCAACCCCGGACTCGGATCGAACGTGATGAACGTCGTTTTGCCCGCGAGGCCCAGGTCTTCCAGGGCTTGCAACATGCCGGTGCCATTTGGCTCGGCGACCGAGAAGCAGCCGTTCATTTCCTTGCCGAACTTTTGGAACAACTGTTGGCAGACATTCAACGACGTCTCGGGCGTGGTGCCCGAGTATTGATCGGCGCTGAGAATTTTCACATCGGGAAACTTCTTGGCCAGCGTGTCGAGAAAACCTTGCTCGCGTTGATGCGTGCTCTCGCTTCCTTGGTTGTAACGCAAGAGCACCACGCCCCCTTTACCGCCGAGCCGCTTGCCGAGTTCCTCGGCCGCCATGACGCCACCTTTGTAATTGTCGGTCGCGACGTAGCTGACGATCACGCTCTCGTCGTCCAAGCCGCTATCGAAGATTACGGTCGGGATGCCCAACTCCTTGGCATCCTTCACGCTCTTGACCAACCCCTGAGCGTCGAGCGGCGCGAGACAAATGCCGGCGACTTTTTGCGTGATGAAGTTTTGCATCACGTCGATCTGTCCTTCGCGATCATTTTCAAGCAGCGGTCCTTTCCAGACGATCTCGATCTGCAACCCTTCGGACT
>JAEUIL010000458.1 GCA_016794255.1 Planctomycetaceae bacterium
TGTCTTTGTCGCTGGCCGATCATTTGCCGAACGTCATGCCCACGGCTCTCGAAGGGAGCATCGTGCGCACCGTGGGCATGATGGCCGCGGCGGCAAGTTTTCCGGCGCCGGTCGGTGCGCTTGTCGAGATTAGTCGTCAGAGCGGGGCACCGCTCGAGGCCGAGGTTGTCGGCTTCGATGGCGAGAAGACGTTGCTGTATCCGCTCGAGAATCTCGACGGCGTGCGCCACGGTGATCGCGTGCGGCTGAAGAAGACGAAGAACTGGTTGCGCGTCGGTCCCGATTTGCTCGGCAGAGTTGTCAATGCTCGCGGTGAAACGATCGACGGCCGACCGCGACCCGTGCTGATCGAACGCACGCTCATTGAACGTCGCCCGCCGAACCCGGTGGATCGACCGCGGATCGACAAACCGCTCTCGACCGGCGTGCGCGCGATCGATGGCTTGCTCACCTGCGGCAAGGGTCAGCGGATGGGCATCTTCGCGGGTTCGGGCGTTGGCAAGAGCGTGACGCTCGGCATGATGGCTCGTTATACGACCGCCGATGTGAACGTGATCGCCCTGATTGGTGAGCGTGGTCGCGAAGTGAACGAGTTTCTCGAACGCGATTTGGGCCCCACGGGAATGGCCCGCAGCGTGGTGGTCGTGGTCACGAGTGACGAGCCGGCGTTGATGCGCACGCGTGCGGCACTCACCGCCACGGCGATTGCCGAGTCGTTCCGCGACGCGGGCAAGGACGTGATGCTCATCATGGACTCGCTCACGCGGTTCGCGCTGGCGCAGCGTGAGATCGGCCTCGCTGCGGGCGAACCACCCACGACGCGCGGTTATCCGCCGTCGGTCTTTGCACTGCTACCGAAGCTGGTTGAACGAGCAGGTCGCACTCGCACGGGCAGCATCACCGCATTTTACTCGGTGCTCGTCGAGGGTGACGATCCGAACGAGCCAATCGCCGACTGCGTGCGTGGCTTGATCGATGGCCACACTTGGCTGTCGCGCAAGATCGCCGCCAAGAACCATTACCCGGCGATCGACGTGCTCGAAAGCCTCAGCCGGTTGATGAACGACATTGTGCCGGCCGAGCACAAAGACTGTGCGGGCATTGTCCGTGAGTTGCTCGCCGCCTACCGCGATCACGAAGACTTGATTTCAATCGGCGCTTATCGCAAAGGTGCGAACCGCGTGGTCGACCTGGCAATCGAAATGTTGCCGACATTGAATGAGTTTTTGCGACAACGCGTCGACGAGGCGTGCACGGTCGAGGCGGCTCAAGTTGCACTGTCAAAGATCAAGCAGTTATGTGCTCAAAAGGTCGGAGGGAAATGAGATGGAGAGCTTAGGGAACACGGATGAACACAGATGAAAAGAATGAACACAGGTCAGGCAATTGCCAAGTGAGCTATTCGCAGACATTAGGTATCGCGTCACCAGTCACCTTTCGCTAATTAGCTCTTATCCGCGTTCATCCTTTTCATCTGTGTTCATCCGCGTCCCCTTAACTCCCCATTTGAATAGACCATGTCTTTCAAGTTCCGACTCCAAACGTTGATGCGGATTCGCGAGCAGACGCGCGACGAACGTCGTGCGCAACTGGCGGATGCGCTGCGCGTTGATGTGGAGCTGGAACGACAGCAGCAAGAGTTGCAGCAAGAGTTGGCCGAGAGTCGCATCACGGCCCATCCGACGATGGGCGCGATCAACGTCGACCGGGTGCTCGAATCGCAGCGCTACGAAATGTTGCTCGGTGCCAAGCTGGCCGCGCTCGCCGATCAACGTGAGCATGTGGCCCGCGAGATCGAGCAGCGGCGGTTGGCCCTGGTCGAAGCGGATCGTGAGGTGCGAGTGCTCGAAAAACTGCGAGAAAACCAGCTCGAACGCTTCAAAGCCGAAGAACAGCGTCTCGATCAACGGCGGCTCGATGAAGTTGCCACAATCGGCCATTACCGTCAACAACATTCTTGAGTGACACAGTATGGGCAAACTACTCAGCATGCTCGGTGCACTCATTCTGTATCTGTCGTTTGGCACGATACTCGCCGAGTGTGCCGCGATTGGATATCTGTGGTCGAGCGGTTATCTGTCGCCGGAGAAGTTGACCGAGATCGACGCCGTGATGCGAGACTTCACACCGAGCGACGTGAAAGCTGCTGCGAAGGCGCAGCGCGAAGCGCCGTTGCCATCGGTCGAACAAGTGGCGCGTGCGCGGGCGCTATCGCAGCGCGACTTAGAGTTGCGCGAGCAAACTTTGCGCCAACGCACTGAGCAGATGAAAGTCGATCAAGCGAAACTTCGCGACGAGTTGGCTCGATATAACCAAATGAAAGCGGGCTTCGCCAACGAACTCGCACAGTTGCACGATGCGACTGCCGAGGCAAGTTCCGAGCAAGCCCGCGTGGTGCTCGAGAACTTGAAGTCGAAGCAAGCCAAAGATCAGCTCGTAAGGATGATCGAGGCTGGCGAGATGGAAGCCGCGGTGAAAATGTTTGCGGCGATGTCGGTCTCGAAGCGTGCCAAGATATCGGGCGAGTTCAAGAGCGAAGACGAAGCGAAGAAGTTGGCCGAGATTTTGAAACGAATCCGCGAAGGCGAACCCGATTTGCCGGTAATCGACGCCACGCAAAATCGACTACGCGATCAAGCCAGCGGCTCTTAGCAAGTTACGGAAAGCCACAGTTCAAGGACGAATGACATGGCAGCACGAGTCGACGGTTTAAGTACGCTGTTTACGGCCATCGAGCCACCACAGCCGACGGGGGCGTCGCTGGGTTCCGTCAATCAAGGCTCGGCGCGTCGTGATTCACGCGGGTTTGCCGATCATCTGCAGCAAGCGTCGCAGCCAAAGACATCCAAAGACGACGCGCGATCATCGGCACCATCAACGCGTTCGCCGAGCGACGTCAAGCGAACGGACTCGCACCGTAAGTCGACGAGTTCCACGGCAACCTCGCGACGGGACAAGACCGACTCACCCTCCGCCGCCGCCCCAGAGAGCAGTGACCAAGCGACGAACGATGACGTTTCCAACGATCCGACACCGGTAACCGAAGAAGCCAACGCCGACGTTCAAAAAGTTGACGATGTTCAAGCGGAAAAACCGGAAGCAGATGAGGAGACCACGGACGAGTCGTTGACGGTGGCGATACAAACGGCACAGGTTGTAGTGCCCGAGGTGATTGTCGCGCCGCAGGCCGAGCTCGTCGTGCATACTGAGATAGCGACTGCAGGTGATGTCGAGCCTGTCGTGCCAGCATCAAATGCTCCCGCGACGGAGAACGCGAGTGACGTTAAGGCCGACACCCAAGCTGAGGCGGAGAAAAATAAAGTTGCCGAGAATACGGCGGTCACTGTTGATGCTGATCGTCAAATCGAGCAAGTGAAAGAATTGGCACAGGATACCGAGAATTCAAAGGTCAACAAAGCGCAGCCTATCGACGTTGCACCGCAGTCAACAGCCACTGCACCCAGCAACCAAACCGTTGTGGACACGCCAAGTCCGATCGACGTTGCCAGTCAGGCCCAGTTCGTAGCGGCGAATCGTACAGATGACAAGGATAGCGAACCGAGAACCGACGAGAACACCACGGCCTCGGACGCGGCGTTACAGAACGATGTAACCCAGGTCGTCGCATCGACAACAACGGCTGCCGCGGCGGCAACTTCGACCACAGTTGTCTCTGCGATCACTTCGACGAGCAATTCCAGTGATGGTAAAGCATCAAAGGATGACTCCGATCAAACGAGTC